>JBGUGW010000221.1:0-5348 GCA_045111695.1 Candidatus Cryptobacteroides sp.
AGGGGAGAAGTGCCAATAGGTGCTCCGGTCTTCATCTTCTTCCGTCTTGCCGGAACGTATGTCACGGACTCTCCGCAACTGCTCAGCGTGAACGCCGTAGCGGATCTGGCCATCGCGCAGAACCTGCGCGTACGTATAACAGGTGCAGCTGATTCAGCTACGGGATCGGTCGAGAAGAACGAAGCCTTCGCAAAAGCCAGGGCCGAACATGTAGCATCACTTATGAAGAAAAGGGGAGTGCCGGATGAACGGATAGAGATACTGTCCCAAGGTGGGACAGCTTCATACGAGCCCCTGTCCGCCAACCGGAACTGCCGGATAGAACTGTACGCCGAATAAAGGAGCGCCCCCATTGCAGCTGCGGTGGGGGCGTCTGTTATTTCACTATCTGAAGTGCTGATGGCACTGCGAACTCGATATCATTGAGGATCTCCTCCGTGACCTGAGATATATCCCAAAGTGCATCTTCTTTGGAATCTCCATCTTTCCAGTCACAGTACTCCACCTTGTCGTATGGAAAGGTCATCATCCGACAGTCAGCGAAACACAGAGACAGATGGAAATACTCGTTCTCGCCATCATAGAGTAGGGAAAAGAATTCCATCGTCTCGACGATTCCCATCATGCAGGCGTTTTCCTCGCCTTCGATGGCCTTGGCGATGAAGATCTTAATATCGCCCCTCAAGACATCGTATTTGTTGTATGTCGGGATCTGGACAACCTTAGTCGCCGGTTTGGATATCTGATAGGTCTGGCCGTCGATAATGACGAGACCCTGGGCCGCTTCGGGACGACCGGTGAGCAGCTCTGTAACACCTACCTGCAAGGCATCGGCGAGGCCCTCAAGTTTCGATACGGTGGGGTTGCCCTTGACACTGGAAAGAAGGTTGCTGACAGTGGTGCCCATGCGGTTCGCGATGTCGGAGAGTCGCAGGCCCTTGGCCTTGACGATCTCTCGCAAGTTTTGTTCTATGTTTGCCATGTGATTTGAATTCCGATGGCAAGGTAAGAATAAATAATCTATTATCCAAATTATTTTAATTTTGAATAGTATATTATTCTTTACGATTGGTGCTATGGCTAATGGACTGAGGTCTTGGGGATGTCTTCCCAGAGTGTGGTGTAGTGGGGACTCTGATGTTCCCGGCTCATCTTAATCTCTCCGGCCCCCTGGGCGCCCAGAAGAACGGTGCCACGGCCGTAGAGTTTATTGATGGAGTCGATGCTTGAAGAGAGCCTCGACTCCTTTTCAAGTGCATCCGCGTCAGCGAAGAGGGACTGCGCGAAGCCTTCTTCTTGAACGAGTTTCGTGATAACCACACCGGCTTTCTTATAACCGAATCCCGGTCGCCAGAGGTCCCTGCAGCCCTCCAGCGCATGACGGATGAAGGTCCTGTGGTCATTCGTCCCGTCAGGGATAACAACGAGACTGCTGCCGCAGGTCTGCGGTGCGTTCTGCTTGAAACGGTTCGTGACCGCGAAAACGACCATCTCCAGGGCAATGGATTTCTGGCCACGGAGCTTCGTCACCGCTGATTCAGCAAAATTGGCCACCTGCTCGCACAGCTCGCCGCGGTCGGTGATTTCCTTGGAGAAGCTCCTGGACACACAGATGGTCTGCCTGGGCTCTATCATGTCCTCCATCTCGATGCAGGGGATGCCTTTTAGCTCCTTCCATGTCCTGAAGCCAGGCAGGTGGAAGAGCGTGCGGACCGTGGTCTCCGGAAGGGACACGTAGTCCCAGGCGGTCTTCACGCCGAGGGTTTCGAGCTTGCGCATCATCCTCCTTCCGATGCCCCAGACATCCTCGACTGGGAACTTTTTTAGGACCTTCTCGATGTCTTGCGGCCGGTACATATAGCAGCCGCCATTGAGCTTGGGGTATTTCTTGCAGAGCTTCGATGCAATCTTCGCGAGGGTCTTCGTCGGACCGATGCCCACGGACACCGGGATGGAAGTCTGTCTCCAGCACTCGCGGGAGATCTCCTTTGCGTAGGCATCGTAGTTCACGTCGATGCCGTCCAAGTCCAGGAACGCCTCATCGATGGAATAGACCTCGACGGAAGGGGAGTAGTTCCTCAGGACCTCCTGCACCCTTCTCGACATGTCGCCGTACAGCGCGAAATTTCCCGAGAAGACCGCGACATGGTTCTTCTCCACGATGTCCTTTATCTTGAACAGCGGATCGCCCATCTTGATGGCGAGCGCCTTGGCCTCGTTGGACCGGGCTACCGCGCAGCCGTCGTTGTTGCTGAGCACGATGACCGGTTTCCCGTTCAGTTCCGGACGGAAGACCCTTTCGCAAGAGGCGAAGAAGTTGTTGCAGTCGGCTAAGGCGTACATCTATAAGTGTTTGCGGTGCTTTACTTGGTGAAATGATTGCAACATCAGATGCGAAGTTTTTTCGCAGGTGGATGTGAACTTTCTTCGCATCTAGTTGTGAAGTTTCTTCACATCTGGTGTGACCTTTCGTCACACCTTTTTGATAACCCATGTAACGACGCCCCAGATGAGGAAGTCGTTGTCGGGGCCGACGGGTATGGGTTTATACTTCGTGTTCTTCTCGTTGCAGGGCAGGAGGACAGCCCCTCCCTCATGGATCTCCACGCGCTTGACAGTGTACTCTCCGTCTATGAAGCAGACGGCCTTGCAGCCGTTATAGGGATCCACGGCACGGTCCACGATGATGATGTCGCCCTCATCCATGTCGGCGTCAACCATCGAGATGCCGTCGATGCGGAAGAAGAAGGTCGAGGCGCTGTGCTGAACAAGGAGCTTCACGAGGTCCAGCTTTTCCCTTACCTCCTCTGCAGGAGAGGGGAAACCGGCCTTGACGGCGCCCGCGAAGGCGAGCTCCAGGGACTCGCTGTCAGTTATCGGATGAGGAATCATAGGGAAGAAGGATCAGTGGGTATTGACGGGGGAGACCAGACGAAAAGACCTTCCGCCGAGGCGAGGGAGCGGACGAGATTCAACAGGTCAGAATCCGGCTCGTAGAGGGTTAGGTAGTGGTCGCCGTTGGCATAAACGAACACCGCGTCCGAGGAATTGACACGGACGTACAGGGGATCGGGGGAGGAGTTGGCTCTCACAAAGAGGCGGTCCACCGCCTCGGGGGCGAAGTCATCGGTATAGTTTTCGCCGTCCCAGCCCACTTCAAGATGACAGTAGCAGTTGAGCTTGTTGAGAAGGGAGGCGAACTTCCGGAGGATTTCGTCCATACGGGACTGGAAATACCGCGCGACCGTAAAATAACGGCCGGGGGAGTACATGGGAACCTGCATCGGCAGGATGTCGATAATCCAGTAGGGTCTGTTATCGGTGTCCGTCATGGCGTTAGAGGATTACAATGAGCCCGGCGATAATGGCGGCCGGGATGGCCAGCACCATACCGATGAATGAACCCTTGATATGGAACCAGTAGTCGTGGTAGTCCTTAACCATGTCCTCTGTCCCCTTGATCACAAAATGAGGGTCGTGGCAGAACCACAGGCAGTCCAGCACGATGGCGTCGAACCAGTCCACGACGCACCAGAGGGCATAGGCCGTGAGGGCACCCCACCAGAACGTAGTGCAGCCGTTGACATACTTCACGAGAAGGCCCAGCAGCACGCCGAAGATGATAAGAGCTACAATCTTCTTCGCGTAGAAGGCCGGTCCGCCGGGACGGTTACTGTCGTCAACCAGACCGAGGGACTTGCAGCGCTCGATGATGGCCGGGGGATAGTTGAAGATGGTCTTCACCGGGTCCCTGGACATCAGGAATACGAACAGCGTGAAGAGGGCGCAGGCTATGAGGGATTCAATCAAAAATGTCATAGGTACAGTTTCCTTCCTTTGATTACATTTTACACTTTATCGAATACAAATGCCGTCGCTATCAAGGTTACTCCAGAAATCATTCCTCGCGGCGGGGCAGTTCGGGTCTGGGTGGCGACCAGTTCCGGGAATCCCGGTGCAATGGCATTACCGACTATTACTTTTCGGTCCTTGTTTGACTGCGAGCCGTATTCGATATTGGTCATTTGCAGGAAACCGAAGCTCTGTCGGAAAAGGACAACATTGTCCATGGAAGGGGAGATCTGCTCTTTGTGGGCATCTTTGTGTAGTATGAACGCTCTGTAGGCAGCGTAGCAATGATGGATCATATCGATGCTCTCCTGTTCGGAAAGGACGATGTTCTTATCCAGGAGATTCTCGTATTCGGCGAAGACGCTTTCAAGCTCATCGAGATTGTCTCTATACGAATCAAAAAGATTCAATGTCAAGAGGTTCTGCAACAATTCTCTCTGGCCGTAGTCTTTCCAGAACGATAGTAGAAGGAGGGAGAAAACAACCAAGTTGCGATGCTTCCTGGTTATCTTCTGCATCGTTGTAGATGTCAAAGATGCTGGTAACTCTCTGTATAAGAGAAGGAAGGATCCTACAATCGGAACAAAGAACTCCATCATCTCCTCCCACTCGTCCTGATTGCCACATTTGGCGATGCGGAGCATCTCATAGACGGCAATGCATACCGCCGAATAAGCGAGGTCAGTCTTTGCCTGAATGTAATACGGCTTCTGAATCAGAATCGCGGGCCCCACCTTATCATATTCCGGTCTGTCCCAGGAGAGCCGGTCATAGTGGCGGAGCAGTTTCTTGAAATATCCGCGTGCCTCATCCATCACCGAGAATTCCTTCTGGGTCCGCCCGTTATTCAGCTGTCCTTTGGGTTTATCCTCCTCTTCCGGGACTCCGCTGTCGATGTCCTTCTGGCTGGTTGATTCATCCTGGGGCATCTCCGAGTAATCGTTGCTGTCTCCGGCTGCAAACAACAGCGCTGCGAGGTGGTCAAGAATCCTGTCGTTAATCTGTTCCAACGTGGCCTGTCGGTTACGGAAGATCTTCTTGTCAAGATCCTCATCGGTGAACTCCCGCTGTGGTCCGGTCTCCTTTTTCCTTCCATCGGAAGAGGAGATGCGGACGCTTCCCTTGATGCTGGTCTCTACCTCTATATGGACATACTGGAGAAGGCGCTCGAAATCCGCCGAATCCTGGGCCGTTTCCAAGAGGCGGGCAATGGGTGCCAAGACCTTGTCGGGATTCCGACGCTCCACCTCGCTACTTATCAGAACGATACATTTATTGGAGATACAGACTCCGTCCTTTATGATGAAGACTGTCCTGGCCAAGCGGCCGCTCTCATTGGGGATTACAGATGCCCCGTTTTCAAGAGAGAGATGTATTATGTAATCTTTCCTGAAATCATCCACCAGATGAAGGTCAACATCCCTCACCGGCCCCTTTGCTATGCTTATATGGAAACCATCATCAAGGAGCTCGCAACTCTGGATGACAACCTGCGG
>JBGUGW010000222.1:0-16675 GCA_045111695.1 Candidatus Cryptobacteroides sp.
CGGCCAGGCATGTGCCCGCCCGCATCGCTTCCTTGCGCTCGGACATCGTCGGGGTCCATACGAGCTCCGTCAAACCGCGGTACTCGAGTCCCTTCATGAAAACGGGAAGGACGCCCTTGTGCTCCATTCCGAGCCTTCGGGCCTCCTCGGCTATGACATTCATAGTCCCCTTGACCGTACCCCCGGACACCATGCCATACCCGCAGCCATAAAGAATGCGGACGACATCCCGGGCGAGGTCGTTGTACCTTTCATCGATGTCGAAACTCGCCGAGCAGAAAACAACCGCTTTCTTCTCAGGCATCGTTCCTAGAAGAGAAGGGCGAGAGAGAGGGTGATACCGTTGAAGTTGCGGAGTTCATCTCCGTCGACGATCTTGTTGACATCGCCCTTGACGGAGCCCATGTTCCAGAAATACTTCACGGAAGCCTGGATATGCTGCAGGATCTCGACGCCACCACCGACTGCGAGGCCGTACTCGGTCTTGTCCCAGGAGAGGTTCTCGATGGGATCCTTCTCCTTGTCCCAGCCCTGGTCCTTGAGATTGTATCCGATGAAGGGCTCCGCAAGTCCGTATACGCGGATGAAATCGCGGCCAACACCGACCTGGCCCTCAAGGCCGAACTCGATGAAACCGACGGTCATGTCGTATTTATCGTTGCCGGAACCGATCTGGTTGACGGACGTACCCTTGACCTTGTAGATCAGCTCAGGCTGGAGACGCAAGCCCTCCATGACAGGGAAATTGGCGATGAGACCGGCGTGATACTGGTCGAATGCGCCGATGTCACTGCCCTTGAGCGTGCTGTTGGGACCGGTGATACCGGCGACTATACCTATCTGCTGTGCGGAAGCGCTGAGCGCGATGAGCGCAAAAGCGATGACGAAGAAAAACCTTTTCATGATTGATCGATTATTGTTAGAAGTGTTAGTTTCAGATGAGGGAATCGAGGATGGCGGTGATCTCCTGCTTGGAGACGGCGCCCACGAGGCGGTTGACCATCTCTCCGCCCTTGAAGAACAGGAGCGTAGGGATGTTGCGGATACGGAACTGCATGGAAGCCTCGTCGGCATCGTCGACGTTGCACTTGGCCACGAGCACGCGGCCCGCATATTCGGTCTCGACAGCATCCACGGTAGGGGCCAGCATGCGGCAGGGGCCGCACCAGGGAGCCCAGAAATCTATCATCACGGGCAAGTCGCTTGCCAGGATGTCGGAAATGTTGGTATTGGTTACTACTTCAGCCATAATTCTGATGTTTTGGGATATACTCCCGGTATTTTACATAAAAAAACAACCACAAATATAATAATTTATGGTTGTAATTCAAAAATCCGGAAAAGCGTCGGAAGAAAGGGTATCAGAGAGCCCTTTCTATGTTCCAGACATAGGCTCGGAGCCCGAGGTCGGGACTTCCTTCATCCTTGGCCTTCAAGTCTTCGAGGATGCCCTCGACCTTGTCGTCGTCCACCATGGCCAGGAGCGCATGGTTCATCTCCGGCCACGCATGGTTGCCGAGGTGCGGGATGCCGCTGACGCTGCCCTTGCCCTGGATGTCCTGCCATGCGGTGTATCCCCGCTGGCCGTGGGCGGCGAGGACTTCGACTACCTCCTCGTTGAAGGCCTGGTTGTATGCTACGAATATCGCTTTCATGATCTTGCAAGTTTCTTGTTTTTCCTCTTTTCCTGACTAGTAGCCAGCGCGCAATAGATGGTCGGGATCAGCACGAGGGTCACCAGGGTCGATATCGACAGACCCCAGCAAACCGTCACGCCGAGGGAATTCCACATTTCGGAACCCTCTCCCCTTCCGAGTGCCATCGGCAGCATGCCGAGCACGGTGGTAAGGGTGGTCATGAGGATAGGACGGAGACGGCTGCGGGCGGCGGTGACTGAAGCCTCGGCCACGCTCATGCCGCGCTCACGGCACAGGATGGTATAGTCGATGAGCACGATACCATTCTTCACTACTATACCCAGGAGGATGATGATACCGACCATGGACATCATTCCGAGCGCCGAGCCGCTGACCCAGAATCCGAGCAGCACGCCCACGAAGGCGAACGGCACGGAGAACATGATCACGAACGGGCTCATGAACGACTCGAACTGCGACGCCATGACCATGTACACCAGGAGGACGATCAGGACGATGAGGAGGAACATGTCCCCGAACATCTCCTGCTGGTCCTCGTAGTCACCGGCAACGACAGTGGTGAGCTCCGAAGGTATATCCGTCGACGCGATGACGTTCTCCGCCACGGCGACACCGCGGCTGAGAGGGACCTTGCGCGCCACGATGCCCCTGACGGTGATCACGCGCTCGCGGTCCTTGCGCTCAATGGTGGGAGGCACCTTGGACTCCACGACCGTACCAAGGTCTTTCATGCGGACGGGACGGCCGGCGGCGTTGTACACCACGATGTTCTCCATGTCCTCTATGCTGGTCCTGAACTCGGGTGCATAACGGACACGGATGCCATACTCCTCGCCGTCCTCGCGGTAATACGAGCCCGTCGATCCGCTCATCGCCGCGCTGAACGCGGAGCCGGCGGTCGTCGAATTCAGGCCGTTGAGGGCTAGTTTCGTACGGTCGAAGTCCATCTGGAACTCAGGAGTATACTCGTCGCGGCTGACTGTGACCTGCGCGAAAGCGGGGTCGGCAAGCATGCCTTCCTTGATCTTCTGCGCCACAATGTCGGTGGTCTCGAAATCGAAGCCGTAGATCTCGACATCGATGGTGGAGGCGCCGCCCATGCCGCCCATGCCTTCGCTCACCATTCCCTTCTTGACTTCGGGATACATGGCAAGGTCGGCGCGGATGATGTCGGCGATTTCGGCGGTGCTGCGGTCACGGTCCTCCATGCTGCCGAGGTTGATGTTCATCGACATCACGTTGGCGCCGTTGGAGCGCATGCTGGCGAAAGTGTTGCTGGCGTCAGCCTGGCCATAGTTATAGCTGAGACGCTGGACCTCGGGCACCTGCTCGATGATCTGGTTGTAAAGCCTGCGGGCGAACTCGCCCGTCACTTCCTGCGAAGTACCGGCGGGGAGCTCGACATTGACCGTCAGGCGACCCTGGTCGGACTGGGGGAAGAACTCGGTCTCAAGACTCGGCAGGAAAGCCACGAGTGCAAGGGCGAAGATGCCCAGGGCACCGAAGATGACGGTCTTGCGGTGCGTGGTGGCCCAGCCAATCAGGCGGGCATAGCCGCGCGCAATGGCGTCAAGGGCCTTGTTGATGGGCCCGAAGATGGCATTGTGCAGCTTTCCGGTCTTGGGACCGGCCTTGAGCATGCGCGAGCAGAGCATCGGCACGAGGGTAAGCGCTGCAGTCGTCGAGACGATCATGATGATGCTGACGATCCATCCGAGCTGCCTGAACATGATGCCGGCCATACCGTTCATCATGGTGAGCGGCAGGAACACGCAGAGCATGGTCAGGGTCGAAGCGATGACGGAGATGGCCACCTCGGAAGTGGCGTGGACCGCCGCCTCCTTGGGTTTCTCACCACGTTCCAAATGCGTGGAGACATTCTCCAAAACAACGATGGCGTCATCCACGACCATTCCTATGGCTATGGACAGGGCCGACATCGAAATGATATTCAGCGTATTGCCCGTGGCGAAAAGGTACACCAGCGAGGCAAGGAGAGCCATAGGGATGGAGAGCACGATGATGAAGGTAGCCCTCCAGCGTCCGAGGAACACGAACACCACGAGCATGACCACGAGGAAGGTGATCAGGATGGTTTCCTTCAGAGTGTTGATCGTGTTGATGATGTTGTCGGAAGAGTCGACGACAGTCGAAATCTCGATATCCGTAGGCAGCTCCTTCTGGATCTCGACGAGCTGCTTCTTGATGTTCTTGATGACGTTGACCGTGTTCGCTCCGGACTGCTTCTGGATGACGATCTGGGCGGAACGGACACCGTTGGTGTACGACTCCATCTCCTTTTCCTGGCTGCCGTCACGTATCCTCGCGACATCCCTGAGGTAGACCACACGACCGTTCGCCGAGCCGAGGACTATGTCCAGCAACTCGCTCGGGTCGGTGAACTCCTTCTGCACGCGCAGCGAATAGACATCGGAACCGATGTCGATGCTTCCGGAAGGAAGGTTGCGGTTCTCAGACGCTATGATGGAGGAGATGGTGCTGACTGACAGGCCGTAAGCCTGCAGCTTGTTGGGGTCGCAGTAGACCTGGATCTCGCGGGTGGGAGCTCCGGAAACGGAGACGGTACCGACGCCTGAGACACGGGCCAGTGGCGTGGCCAGCTTGTCGTCTAGGATCTTGTCCAGTCCGGGCAGGCTCTCGCCAGCCGTAGCGGACAGGATCATGATAGGCATGTCGTCCGCGCTGAACTTGAAGATGACCGGGACGGTACAGCCGTCCGGCAGGTTCGAGTTTACCATGTCCAACTTGTCGCGGACGTCGTTGGTGGCCTCGTCGATGTCGATGCCGTAGCGGAACTCCAACTGGAGGAGCGAAGTGTTTTCACGGGAGGTCGAGGTCAGGCTCTTGAGGTCGCTGACTCCGTTCAGGGCGTTCTCCAGCACCTTGGTCAGGTTGTTCTCGATGTCGGCCGCGCTGGCGCCGGGGTACGAGGACATCACCATGATGGTGTTGGCGTCGAACTCCGGGAGCTGCGCGATCGACGTCTTCACAAGCGAGAAGATGCCGAATATCATGAATGCGATGAATACCAGTGCCGTCGTGACGGGGTGGTTCACCGACGATCTGTAAATGCTCATGTCCGGTCCTCCTAGTTGATGACGTTGACTTCGGATCCGTTGCGGAGCGAGGTATGGCCCTTTGTCACGATCTTCTCACCCTCATTGAGACCTTCGAGGATCTCGTAATCGGAACCGGTGTGGCGGCCGAGGGTGACTATGCGGCTAGTGACGGTGTTATCGCCGTTAAGCACGAACACGGACTTCTGGCCCGAGCCCTGCTGCTTGACTATGGCGATGTCAGGCACCACGATGCTGTGATTGATGGCGAATGTGACCTTGGCGCGGGCGAACATGCCCGGGCGGAGCACCCTGTCATTGTTGGGAACCACCACCTCTGCGGTGAATGTGTGCGAAGCCGGATCGATGACCGGATAGATACGGTTGACCTTGCCCACGAAAGTGCGGCCGGGAATGGCGTCAGCGGTGATGTCCACGCTGTCGCCTTTCTTGACCTTGGAATAGTCGGTCTCGGACATCGCCACGAGGAGTTTCACGGGCGAGATCTGCTGGACGACATAAATGGGGGACGACATGGCGTACATGTCTCCGGCATCATAGTTCCTGGCGGTTATCACGCCGGTGAGGGGCGAGCGGAGTATGGTATTCTCGACCAGGTTCTGGTACTGGGAGTTGCTGACATTGTACGAGAGCTGCATCGCCTCATAATCCGACTTCGACAAGGCGCCTGCCTCGTAGAGTTCCTTGAGGCGGGATAGCTCCAGAGCGTCGTTGTCGAGCTTGAGCTTGGTCTGCTCGAGACTGGTCTGGTCCATCTCGGCGAGTATCTGTCCCTTGGAGACGAAGTCACCCACCTCGACATTGATCTTCTTGATCCTGGATCCGGCCTGGGGAACGACGTTGTTCACCGCATAGGCCTGCACGGTCGTGGTATAGGTCTCGTCCTGAGGCACGTCACGGTATTCGGTGACCGCGATCTCAACGTTCACAGGGGCGTTCGGATCCATCATCATCATGGGACCTCCCGGGGCGGAAGATGCCCCGCCTTTCCTGCTGCCGCAGGACACAGCCAACAGCGCCGTCGCAGCGCAAAGGAAGATTTTCACATTCGTTTTCATATCTCGTTTTCTTATTTTCAGGTTATTCATCGAAATCGTTGCCGAGCGTCTGCTCCAGGTTGGCCTTGGCGACGACGAAATTGTAAACGGCCTGGGACTGGGCGAGAAGGGACTGCGTCAAGGCGAGTTGCGCATCGTTGAGCTCGGTGATGGTGCTCCGGCCGAGGTTGTAGGACTTGGCCGCGATGTCGTACGCCTTGCGCGCCGTCTCAACTCCTGCTCCCGCGGCGTCAAAATTCTTCATGGCAGTCTCCATCTGGTTCAGGTACTGGCGGATGGCCACACGGAGCTGGCGCTCGGTGTTCTCAGTCTGGAGCAGGAGCTGCTCGTGCTGGTTGCGCGCCTGCTTCACGGCGTTGCTGCGCCGTCCTCCGGCGAAGATGGGGATGGACAGGCTGAGGCCCGCCGCGGAATAAGGCGACCAGTTGAACTCCTTGAATACGAAGTCGTTGGTCATGGCGTTGATGCTGTACGAGAAGCTAAGGGCGAGACTCGGAAGAGAAGCGTACTGCTGCATCTTGACGGTGTTGGCCAGTTCCTCGGCCTGGAAGGCGAGCTGGCGCTGCGAGGAATTGTACTCGAGCGAGACTCCGTCATTCTCGTGTATGTCACGGAACATGGTCAGCGAATAGTCCATGAGCGAACCGGCCACGTCGATGTCCTCGTCGAGATCGATGCCCATGACGGCCTTAAGCTGCCAGAGTCCGAGCACGACGGCGTTCTCCGCGTCATAGACGTTGGGGATGGCATTCTGGACTGTGGACTTGGCGCGCTGGTACTCCAGCTCGGAAGCCTTGTCGACATTGTATCTCTTCTCGGTCTGCTGGAAATTGTCGAGTGCGTTCTCGTACACTTCCTTGTACACCTTGAACGCTTCCTTGGCCAGCAGGACGCCGTAGAAGGCCTGCTTGACCTGGGTGACGGTCTCAAGACGCGAAGAACGGGCACGCTCGACGGCGAGCTCCACATCCTGTCCGGAGATCTTGATGCTCTTCCAGAGCTGCGCGTTCACGAGCGGCATGGAAGCCTGGATACCCGTCGAGAAGGTGTTCCAGCGGCCGACCTCGATGCCTCCTCCTTTGGAGGAACCGCCTCCGCTGGCCTTGGTCTCGGCACCGGAAGCGTCGTCATCTCCGCCGCCTCCCATCATTGACCCCATGTCGAAGTCCATGTACATGACCTGTTTCTTGATGGTGCGGGAGTACGATCCGGAACCGTCCACCTGGGGGTAAAGCGAAGCGTAAGTGCCCTTGCGGGCGTATTCCGCACGCTCGATGTCCTTGTCGGCGACTCGGACTGCGATATTCTCGCTCAATGCGATCCTGATGGCCTGGTCAAGCGTCAGGACCGTAGGGGCGGACTCTTCCTGGGCGGATGCCCCCGAAGAGAGAGACACCATTCCGCACAGGACCGCAAGTATGGCAAGTTTTTTCATTCGTAAGCTCGTTGTTTATCTGAGTGATTTTGCATAATGGGTAGGTTCCTTCCTGGCGGGCTTGGCCGGCTCCGGCTTCACCGCCCTGGCGGGAACGCGTTTGGAATAGGCATAGACCAGGATGGCGATGCCGGCCATAACGAAAGGAATGGACAGCAGCTGGCCCATGTTCAGCGCCATGCCCTCCTCGAAGCCCACCTGGGGCTCCTTGATGAATTCGATGAGGAAACGCATGCCGAAACAGCCTATGAGGAAAGCCCCGAAGAAGAATCCGCGGGGAAGCTTGTCGAGTTTCTTCCAATACAACCAGATCAGCAGCAGGCCCAGGATGAGATACGACCCGGCCTCGTAAAGCTGGGTGGGGTGCTTGGGCTCGGTCTCGCCGTTGCGGTCGAAGATGAATCCCCAGGGCAGCGATGTCACGTCGCCGTAGATCTCGGAGTTGAAAAGGTTGCCGAGACGGATGAAGCATCCGGCGAAGGCCACTGCGATGCAGAGATGGTCCATTATCCACAGGTAGTCGAACCCTTCCCTGCGGCCGTAACGCCGGGCGAACCAGACCATGGCAAGGATCAGCGCTATGGCGCCGCCATGGCTGGCGAGCCCGCCTTTCCAAGGCTGGAATATCTCCCAGAAGCCGCTCCAGCTGCCGAGATAGTAGTCCGGCTGGTAGAACAGGCAGTGTCCCAGGCGCGCGCCGACGATGGTGGCTATCAGCAAGGTATAAAGGAGCGGGTCGAGAAGGCTTTCGGACACACCCTCGCGCTTGAAGAACCACTTGAAGATATACCATCCCAGGATGAATCCCGAGATGAAAAGCAGTGAATACCACCTTATCCCGAGACTTCCGATGTGGAATATGACAGGGTCCACGTTCCAGTGGACTGCAAGAAACTCAAACATAAATACAAATATAATCATTAATTCGCTATCAACGAATACTCTGCGCCTGCCGCGGTCCTGAATGAAGTCACGTACCAAGCACCGTCACGTTCCGTCCGGGCGGAGACGGCGCGGCCGCGGCCTGCGCCTGAGCGCGTCACCACCACCGGGGCCGCCGTGCGGACCCGGCAGGTGCCGCCGGCCCCGGAGCGGATGACCGCTCCTTTCAGGCGGCCGCCCTTCCAGTCAAGGTCCACGGTGAAGGCGCCGCGCGCCTGCAGCCCCTTGACGCTGCCTTCGGCCCAGGCCGAGGGCAGGGCGGGCAGCAGGTGCAGCTCGCCGTCCTGGCTTTGCAGCAACATCTCTGCCACTCCTGCGATTCCGCCGAAATTTCCGTCAATTTGGAACGGAGGATGGTTGTCAAAGAGATTCGGAAGGGTCGATTTGCTCAGAAGTTCCCTATACATCAGGTAGGAATGGTCCCCGTCCAGGAGCCTCGCCCAGAAATTGACTTTCCAGGCCTTGCTCCAGCCGGTTCCTCCGTCACCCCTTATCTCAAGGGTTTTACGCGCTGCAGCAGCCAGTTCCGGGGTCTTCAGCGGAGATATCTGCCGGCCGGGATACAGCGCAAACAGATGGGACACATGCCTGTGCTGGGGATCATCGTCCTCCCAGTCCTTGTACCACTCTACAAGATTGCCCTTGGTACCGATCTGCAGCGGATGCAGGCGGGCGCGGACATCCTTCCAAATCTCCCTCTGCCTCTCGTCCACTCCAAGGGCCTCGCTGGCCTCGATGCAGTTCGTCAGCAGGTCCCAGGACAGTTCGAGATCCATCGCCGAACCTATCGTCACGACTCCTTTGACCCCGTTTTCGTCTATGAAAGCGTTCTCGGGCGAAGTGGAAGGCGCGGTGATGAACTCCCCGTCGCGTTCCACCAGCCAGTCGAGCAGGAACGTCGCAGCGCCCTTCATCAGCGGATATGCGGTGTCGCGAAGGAATCCCTCGTCGAGGGTGAAGCGGTAATGCTCGAACAGGTGCTGGCAGAGCCAGGCTCCGCCCATCGCCCAGTTGGCCCACATCGGATCGCCTTCCTTTTCCCCTACGGGATTGGCGGTGCCCCAGATGTCGGAATTGTGATGGACCGTCCAGCCACGCATTCCGTACATGTTGCGCGCGATCTGCGCGCCGTTCACGGAAGCATCCTTGATGAAACGGTGCAGCGGGGCCGTCAGGTCGCCCATCGCGAGCGGCTCGGCCGGCCAGTAGTTCATCTGGAGATTGATGTTGGTGGTATAGTCGGAACCCCATGCGGGGTACCTGTCGGCATTCCATATGCCCTGGAGATTGGCCGGGACGCCGTCGGCCCGCGAACTGCTTATCAGCAGGTAGCGGCCGAAACGGAAATACATCATCTCGAGACCGGGGTCCGCGGCGCCTTCGGCATAGCGGGCCAGTCTCCTGTCTGTCGACATCTCAGCGAGCGCGGGATCGTCATCACCGGCCAGTCTCAGTTCCAGCCTGTCGGCAATGGACTTGTAATCAGCAATATGCGATTCCAGCATAGCATCGGGATCCTTCCCTTCCGCAGCGTCCATCCACTGCTTCGCCAATGCCTTTTCATCCGCCCCATGGAAATCCGGGTCGCGGTCGAAACCCGCGAAACTGGTCGCCGCGCTGACCATTATCGTGACCGAGGTCGCGCGGCTCACCCTCAGGCCGGGAGCGGTATAGACCTCACCGTCACACTGTATCGCCTTGACGCGATACTGGTAACGCATGCCTTTTTCACCGTAGGGGCCTTCCCAGATGTACGGATACTGGCCGTCGGTGCCCATCGTGTATCCCAGCTGCCCGCTGACGGTGAATTCATTGTCGGACACTCCGGCGACTGTCACGCCCCTCCAGGGCGAATCGCCGTCCAGCGAGAAGTTGAGCGCCCCCCTGTGCGACGCAGTGATGCGGATCACCATGACGCGGTCGGGATACGACACGAAATACTCACGGGTGTACCTGATGCCTTTCCGGACGATCTCGGTCCTGGCAACAGCCGTACCGAGATCCAGTGTCCTGAGATAGCTGTCCGGCAGGGAGTCGGCCGGGGCGGGCGCAGGCTGCGCCCCCGGCCTCCCGCGCCGGCCGAGCAGTTCGCGCGGCGCCGGATAGGTCTGACGGATATGCAGGCTGCCCATGGGCAGGAAAGCCGAGGCATTGGGCCCCTGCAGGGGCACCAGCAGTTTCCTGGCTCCCTGCCAGTCCTCGGCGAACAGCGCTTCGCGCACCTGCCTGAGAATCTCCGGCCCGTCGGGCACGGAATCGTTGTAGGCGCCGTGACCTCCCCAAAGAGTCGACTCGTTGAGGTTGATCAGGTCATCCTCCACTCCCCCGTATACCATCGCCCCGATATGGCCGTTGCCCAGCGGCAGCGCTTCGTTGAAGCTCGCCGCCTCACGGTCATATCTCATGACCTGCGCCCCCGCCAGGACTGGCAGGAGCGCAGATATTAAGGTTAAAAGTAATCTTGCTTTCACTACTCCCTGATGGCTGCGATGCCGGGGAGTTCCTTGCCCTCGATGGCCTCGAGCATGGCGCCGCCGCCGGTGGAGACGTAGCTCACCTTGTCGGCATAGCCCATCTGGGTGACAGCAGCGACGGAGTCGCCGCCACCCACGAGCGTGAACGCGCCGGCAGCAGTGGCCTCTGCGAGGTCCTGGGCGATACGGAGGGTACCCTTGGCGAAAAGAGGAATCTCGAATACACCGACGGGGCCGTTCCAGAGAATGGTCTTGGAGTTGTCGATGACCTTCTTCCAGGCGGCGAGGGTGTGAGGACCGGCGTCCACGCCTTCCCACTCGTCAGGAATGTCGCAGGACGGGAATATCTTGGTCTCAGCCTCGTTGGAGAACTCCTGGGTGCCGACGGCCTCGGTGGAGAGGTATACCTTCACGCCCTTGGCCTTGGCCTCCTCGAGGATGGCGAGTGCATCCGGCATGAGGTCGTCCTCGTGCAGTGAGTTGCCGATCTTGCCGCCCTGGGCTTTGATGAATGTGTAGCCCATGCCGCCGCCGATGATGAGGTTGTCGACCTTGCCCACGAGGTTCTTGAGGACTGCGAGCTTGGAGGAAACCTTGGAGCCGCCGACGATGGCGGTCAGAGGACGCTCGGCCTCGTGCAGGACGTGGTCGATGGCCTTTATCTCGCCTTCCATCAGGTAGCCGAACATCTTGTCATTCGGGAAATACTTGGCGATGAGGGCGGTGGAGGCGTGTGCGCGGTGAGCGGTACCGAAAGCGTCGTTGATGTAGCAGTCGGCATAGGAAGCCAGATGCTTGACGAACTCCTTCTGGCTGGCCTTGACGGCAGCCTTGGCAGCGGCCTTCTCCTCGTCGGAGGCATCCTCGGCGAGCCCGCGGGGCTTACCCTCCTCCTCTGCGTAGTAACGGAGATTCTCGAGCAGCAGGACCTCGCCCGGCTTGAGGGCAGCGGCCTGTGCATCGGCCTTCATGCAATCGTCAGCGAACTGCACCGGAACACCGAGGCGCTCGGACACGCGGGCCACGATGTGCTTGAGGGAGAACTTGGGGTCAACCTTCTTGGGACGTCCGAGGTGGGACATGATGATGAGGGAACCTCCCTTCTCCAGGACCTTCTTGAGCGTGGGGATGGCAGCGCGGATGCGGGTGTCGTCGGTGATCTCGAAATTCTCGTTCAGGGGAACGTTGAAGTCAACGCGGACGATGGCTTTCTTGCCGGTAAAATCGTAAGAATCAATGTACTGTTGCATAAGTATAAAAATTAAATATTTCCATTTTCGGCAAGCACAAAATTAACAATTTTCGCCGAATAACCACTATCTTTGCAGCAATAAATCGATTCACGATGAAAATAGAGTACCCGGCAGCGTCCTGGAAGGACTATGAGATCATCGACTCCGGCAGAGGCGAAAAGCTGGAGCGCTACGGACGGTATGTCATGGCCCGCCCCGAGCCGAAGGCTCTGTGGGACAAGTCCATGGGCGAAGCCGAGTGGGCCCGGTTGATGCACACGCGCTTCGCGCCCGGCGCCGGATTCGGCAAGGCCGGCAAGGAAGACAGCGGCACCTGGGAGCGCCTGAAGAAGATGGACGACCAGTGGTACATCGGCTACCGAGGAGAGCAGGAAGGCCTCAACCTCTGGCTCCGCCTGGGGCTCACCTCGTTCAAGCATGTAGGCGTCTTCCCCGAGCAGGCCCCCAACTGGGAGTATATCTATGCCCATACGGGTGAACTAGTCCGTAAGGCGGAGACTGAAGGACGGCCTCGCCCCAAGGTCCTGAACCTCTTTGCGTACACCGGCGCGGCCTCGCTCGCCGCCAAGGCGGCAGGAGCCGACGTCACCCACCTGGACTCCGTCCGCCAGGTCGTCACCTGGGCTAAGGAAAACATGGAGGCCAGCGGCCTGGACGGCATACGCTGGGTCGTTGAAGACGCGATGAAATTCGCCCGCAGGGAAGCCCGCAGGGGCAATTCCTATCAAGGGGTCATCCTCGATCCACCGGCATACGGACACGGCCCGGACGGAGAGAGATGGAAGCTCGACGAGTGCCTTTTCGACATGCTCAAGACCGTCTCGCAGATACTCGCTCCGAAGGACTCGTTCATGGTCCTCAACCTCTATTCAAACGGATATTCCGCCCTTCTGGGCGAAACTGTGGTGAAGGAAGCATTCGGCCTCGAAGGCAAGGAAGGATATGAAATGGAAAGCGGGGAGCTCGCCCTGCTTGACAGCTTCGGCAAAGCCCTCCCGCTCTCCATATTCGTGCGTCTAGCCCGCTAGCCTTCGTCTATCGCAAGGTCTCCGGTCTCATTGACGCTGCGGGATCCGCCCTGGACATATTCCATCAACGACTCGAAATTCTTACCGATCTGGTCGGCTAGTTCCTTGTCGCCGGCAGTATTCACGACATCCTGCAGATAATAGACATACTGGCCGCAAAGTTCGAAATCGGACTGGGCGATGTCATAGTACTCCAGGTAGAAACGGGAGCTCACAAGCAGGTTGTTGTAGAAATCGATGGCAAGCTCGCGGGCCTTGTCAGGCTGTCCGAGCTTGTAATACATATCGACCATCTCGCACACCATATAGTCGTTGCCGGAGAAGCCGATAGGTATCGTCTCCAGAGGATATGACTCGCGGCGGATCAGGCTCTGGCACTTGTCCAGCATCTCCTTAGCACGGTCAAACTCCCCTGCCTTCATGAAAGCGGTGGCGGCATTGACGAAGAGGCTGCGCTGCGACATGACGCCAAGGTGCGTATAGAGGTTCTGGTAATCCACGAAATAGTCGTCCCTCGAGATGGCGTCCCACTTGAACACGTTGGTCATAAGGTCGTACAGCCTGTCGGTATCGACGATACCCGGGTCTGTCGTGGTCATCCTGTTCCTGAACGGAACGAACTTGGCCGAATAGCCCTCGTACATCAGATAATCCTTGATACCGATATTCAGGTCGCCGCCCTGGTTAAGCACATGCAACGGCCTGTCCCACTGGTAGTTGGACAGCAGGTCGAGCATGAACAGCTCGGGCTTGGTCAGATAATCCTTGTCCTTCGGGATCTCGAGCACGATGCTGTCCGGCATGGCATCCGCGAACTTCTCGCTCACTATGCCGCTCCTGAGCGCATTCTCCTTGTTCACCGGGACTATGAGCTTGCGGGAGATGATGTAATCCGCTTTCTTGCCGCCCGAGAGAAGCACCTTCACATCGGGATGCTTGAACACCGTCATGACATCCGAGAGGAGCACGGGCTGTTCGCGCGTATCGTTGATGATGACGTACTCGTTGGTGCCGTACAGGTACTGCTCGGGTCCCACCGTGAGTGGGAGCGGAGCGGACTCGTTCACTGCATACTTCATCTGGTCGATATGCCAGTCCGTACCGAGCAGGGATGTATTCACGACACGCACGTCGGTACGGATACCCTCGACCTCCTGCGCATACCAGAGCGGGAAGGTATCGTTGTCTCCGTGGGTGATCAGTATACCGTTCTTACCCACCGAATTGAGGTAGTTCGCAGCCATCTCGGTAGAAGTCCTGCGGTTCGAGCGGTCATGGTCGTCCCAGTTCTCCGCGGCCATCAGAGCCGGGACGAACAGGCACGCGACCGTCACTACCGCAGCCACGGCGGTGGAACCGCGTCCCTTGAGGGCGTCGTTAACCCAGTTGTATATGGCCGCGACGCCAAGACCTATCCATATTGAGAATGAATAGAACGATCCGGCATAGGCGTAATCCCTTTCACGGACCTGGAAAGGAGGCTGGTTCAAGTATACAACGACGGCGATGCCCGTCATGAAGAACATCAGGAACACCAGCCAGCTTCCGCGCTTGTCCTTGTCGAACTGGAAGAAGAGGCCCAGCAGGCCGAGGAGCAGGGGCAGGAAGAAATAGTGGTTCTTACCCTTGTTGTCCTTGAGGACTGGCGGCGCATCCGTCTGGTCGCCCAGCCTCATCCTGTCGATGAAGCCGATGCCGCTCTCCCAGTTGCCGTAGAACAAGTCGCCCGGCATCTGGCCGTGGATCTCGTTCTGGCGGCCGACGAAGTTCCACATGAAGTAGCGCCAGTACATCCAGTTCAGCTGATAGTCGAAGAAGAAGGCGAGATTGGCGCCCATCGTGGGCTTGCGGTGAGTGCGGCCTGCGATACGGTGGCCCTTGCCATTCATGTAAGTCTCGTAGAAATCAATGCTGCGCTGGTCGGTTCCGCTCCACATGCGCGGGAACAGCATCTTGCCGGAGGCCTCGTACTTCGCATCGACGGGGCCGTCAACATGCACGTACTTGCCGTTCAGGGGCGCCCAGTATCTGGGAGTGTAAAGCTCGTACGGAGCGTCGAAATACTGTCCGTATACGATGGGAGTGGAGCCGTACTGCTCACGCGACAGGTAGCGCACCAGCGTGAAGGCGTTGTCCGGCTGATACTCGTTGGTAGGAGTCTTGGCGCACGAACGGATGATGTCTATGCTGAAGATGGAGAAACCGATGATGATGGTCGTGCAGCACAGCAGGGCGGTGTTCCAGAACACTTTCTGCAGCTTCATGGTCCTGAACAGGCCCCAGAAACAGAGCGCGAGCAGCGCCACCATGAAGAACGCCGCTCCGGAGTTGTACGGAAGGCCGAGGACATTCACGAAGAACAAGTCGACATATGCGGCGAGCTTGGGGAGCCAGGGGATGATGAAGAAAAGGATGATGGCAAGTATCACGACCGATACCGCGAATATCTTGACCAGCTCCCAGATGCCGTAAGTGCCGTCCTCGCGCTTCTTGTAATAATACATGAAGACCAGGGCGGGAATGGCCAGGAGGTTCAGCAGGTGGATGCCGATGGAGAGCCCCATCAGGAAGGAGATGAGGACGATCCAGCGGTTGGCATAGGGCCTGTCCGCCTGCTCGTACCACTTGGTCATGGACCAGAAGACGAGCGCGGTGAACAGCGACGACATCGCATACACCTCGCCCTCGACCGCGGAGAACCAGAACGTGTCGGAGAAGCAGTATGCCAGCGCTCCGACGGCGGCGCTGCCGATCACGGCAACGGCCCCGCCGACGGTGTATCCGCCGTCACTGCCGGGACGCACCAGGCGCTTGGCGAAGAACAAGACGGTGAGATACAGGAAGAAAATGGTCAGCGCGGAGCACAGCGCATTCATCGCATTGACGAGCAATGCCGCATGCATGTTGTCCCCGAACATCGTGAATACACGGGCGATGAGCTGGAAGACAGGGTTCCCCGGGGGGTGACCCACCTCAAGCTTGTATGACGATGCGATGAACTCACCGCAGTCCCAGAAGGAAGCGGTGGGTTCTATGGTGGACAGGTACGTCACGGCCGATATCACGAACACGGCGGCCGCCGCTATCCTGTTCCACAGGTTGAATCTCTTGTTGTCCATATCCTTGTAATTCTGGGCGAAGCATCTCCTCCGACCACGCAACTTACAAAGATACGAACGATTTCCGGTTTCACCGAAAAAAAGTTACCCTGCGGGTAATGCCGCAGGGTAGCTGTCATCAGTGGGTGGCGTCGTGGATCAGGTCGAGCAGGCCGTCGACGATAGCCTTCTGGGCATAGCCCTGCTTGTATCCGGAACTCAGGACCTCGAACACCTGCGCGCCGTAGGCCTCGTCATCAGGGATGTAGCCGCCACGACCCTTGTTGTGACCGTCGGTCACCGTGGTCACGATAGTGAAACTGTAAGGTGACTTGCTCTTGAGCTCGACGGCAATCTGATTGTAAGGCTCTCCTGAGATGGCGCAGACAGGGATGTTGTCCAGCATCACGAGGCCCAATTCGAGGGAGATGTCGTCGGCGTCCTCATACTCGCCGGCATAACCTGCGCGCCCGCCGCCGTTGGTCTGGCGGCGTCCGGGGCAGGTTACATGCGTACGGGCGGCCTCCAGGGTCACGTCGGTCTCAAAGCGACGCATCATCATGATCACATACTTGACCTCCTCGCCGAGAATCTGGCCGTAGCTCTCGGCCATCTTCTTCTGCTCTTCCAT
>JBGUGW010000223.1:0-12831 GCA_045111695.1 Candidatus Cryptobacteroides sp.
AATGCCTTCCCCTACAACCAACAATCAAACCAGAACCAACCCTGAAAGGCGCCTATTCAGCGAACGCCGCGAGTTCTTCGGTGAACGCCAACATAAAAATATAAAAAAAGAATGTATTTTTGTAAACAGGCTTGTATATGAAGACACTGCTTCCATTGCTGATCTTGGCTCTTATCCACCATTTCTTTCTGGCACCACTCATCAGGAAGAAGCTTCCTCTGTATATAGGCCTCACGGCGGCATTGCTCATCCTGTTCGGTATTTGGTGTTTCGTTTCGGAAACCCGGCCGGAAGGCCCGCCCCCTCCGGAGTGGCGGACAGGGATGGCCCCTCCGCCTCCGCCTGAGTTCGACGGCAAGGGGCCCATGCGTCCGGAGTTCATGAAACTGATCATGGGAATCCTTGTAGTAGGTGTGGACCTGGGAGCATACTTCTTCGTTGAGTCAAAGCGCAAGGAAAGAAGGGTGAAGCAGCTGCAGGCCCAGAACCGGGAGATGAAGGCAGCGCTTTCCTCACAGGCAACAGATCCCATCCTGCACTTCAAGGCGGATTACCGCACGGTCAATGTCGATGTCCGCAAGATTGTCCTTGTGGAAAGCATGAGCGAATATGTCAAGATCTTCCTGTCCGACTCGGAGGAACCCGTCGTTGTACTTTATAGCCTGAAACGTCTCATAGAGCAACTGCCTGCAGACCGTTTCATGCGTATCCACCGCTCCTATATCATTTCGCTGGACCATATAGCAGAAGCGTCACGGACCAGTGTCCGGCTGGACAACGGACGGTCATTGCCCGTCGGCGAGCTATACCGTCCCGCCTTTTCGGAATATCTTGCCTCCTGCTAGGCAGGCACACAATACGACTTTATTATGAAAAATAGACTTCTAATCCTGGCCATAATGGCCCTGACAGCAATGGCTTGCACAAAGAAAACCGAACCGGTCGTAACACTTGACAAGTGCGACATCACCCTGAACGGGATCACTTTCACCAATTCAATCAACGGCGCCGCGGAACTTGTGTCCGAGGACGATGGTGTGATCACTTTTTCGGCGGAGCCGCATACGGACTATTTCCGCGCTCCGAACGGCAGGGTGCTGGACAACGCCCCTATCCTCCTGACGGAGATCGACAACACCAGGCCCTTTACCTTCAAGGGCCATCTTACGCCCGGCTTCACCGAGAAGGGAAGGTTCAATGCCGCCGCGCTATATGTGTTCTCCAGCCCGCTCATGTGGCAGAAGTTCGCCTTCGAGCAGGACATGCGCGGCCTACACAAGGTAGTGTCAGTAAGGACCATGGACACTTCGGACGACAACAACCATGACACCATCATGGAAAGTCCCTCCCTCTGGTACAAGATCTCGTCGGACGGCACGACCATGGCTTTCTATTTCTCACTGGATGGACAAGCCTGGAACCTCATCCGGACCTATCGGAACAATTATCCCGAAAAGGCCTGGCTGGGTATAAGCAGCCAGGCCCCGGGAGACGATCCGTGCGTAAGTACTTTCGACAGCCTGTCCCTAATCTTCGGAACGGTCGGAGACTTCCGGCTGGGACAGGAGTAAAATCCTAAATATCCGGCGGAACATCGCCGTTGTCCTCATTCAGGTTGTAGGCCTTGATCAGGTAGGAAATCTCCGGATCGAGGTTGCCTCTGTGTACGAATGAAGGATCCTGGCCGCAGGCGCGCAGGTAGCGCTCTACGGCTTCCTCCTCATTGCCCATCCTGGCATTGAGGATAGCGATGAGGTAGTTCACCGAAGCAGAAGGATACATCTTGGAGAGGATGTCCATGGCGCTCCAGTCGCGGTCCAGGCCCATGTAAGCGATGGCGGTGTTAAAGTCCTCGTAAGGCCTCAACAATGCCAGGGCAGCATCGTAATCCATGTTCAGAAGGGCGTTGACTCCGCGCATGTAGGTGGAATCGAGGACCGTGGTATGGATGGTGTCCTTGACCATGTCCTTGCGGTGCATGTGGAAGTCGAATGCGACCGATCTCAGCTTGGGATAGAGCTCGTCCCTCAGGTAGGGATAGAAGCGCTCCCGACCCAGCAGGGCTTCCCTGCCGTCCAGGTCGGGTACGCGGTGCAGGAGCTCATACCGCGACTTGTCGCCCTCGGTGAGGTAATTGTCGGCGTCCACGAGGATGTCCAGGCGGTCCCAGTTCTCGCCGCGGTAGCGGCTCAGGAACGGGATGCGGACACGCTCGGCGCGGACGCGGCGGCCGGATTCGTCATAGCGGACCGTACGGTCCAGCGAATCCTGCAGCGCCTTGATCTGCTCATCGAGATAGCGTGAGATGGACTCGCTGCGGGCTTTGGAGAGCCTCATGTTGAAGCTCTCGCGCCCCTCCGGCGAAGCATAGGCCGTGACGATGATGGAGTCGAGCAGGTAAGTCTCGTTCTCGAGCAGGGCCGCGAGCGTGCGGCGTATCCGCCCGAGCTCGCGGCGGTTGTTGCCAAGCTCCAGGTCGATATTGCTCTTGCCCACCTTGAAGTCGATGTTGCTCGTGGTGTTGGCGTCTGCATGGCGTTCGATGACCTTGGTCATGTAGCGCTCCGTCTGGTCCGTAAGGCCGGACACGGAGCTGATGTAGAACGTCAGCGGATCGCTCTCCGGTATCTCATAGAGCTTCCTGTCCTGCTCGTAGATGTCGCCCGAAAGGACGATATCCACCTTGCGCAGGCGCGGGCGGGTCGCGATGGTCTGGACATAATTGTAGATGAAATCGCCCTTCTTGTCCACCACGACGGTGTCCAGACGGATACCTTCGGTCACGATAGGGACCTTGACGTACTTGGCGTACATCTCGTCCATCTTTTCCTTGCGGCGCTCGTTCATGCTGCGGGCGATCTGGTTGGTGTAGTGCTCCACCGCCTCGCGCTCGGACACGCCGTACATCGTGTAGAACTGCTCGTCCGACACGAAGGTGCTGTCCGTCTTGAAGGCGTACAGCTGGGGGATGTTGCGGCGGAGGAATATCTCCAGCGCCCTCATGTTGACGAAACGCGTCGAGTCCTCGACGATGCGGGACAGGAAGCGCTCATACTGCTGGTAGCCCCTGAGCTGGGCCTTGCGGTAGCCGTTGCCGGTGATGATCACCGGCTCCAGGCGCTCCACGTCGCCCAGCATGTACATGTCGGGATAGAAGCGGAGTTGCCACTTGCTGTCCTGCATGGCTGCCGGGACTATGATCTGGAATGCGAGGTCGACCTTTCCGTGGCGCTCCGCGATGTTGCGGAAGCGCGCGGTAACCATGGCCGCGTCGAGGGTCTCGGTCGCCACCATGTCGCCGGTCTCCTCGTCGCGGAAGGCCTTCATGATCATCAGTTCGCGACCGTCGTCATCCTTGATGCGAAGGGTGTCACGCATGGTCTGCACCTGCTTGACCTCCGGGACATACACGTCCTTTCCAAGGACGAGCGAGGCCGCGGGGTCTCCGCTCCTGATGGCGGCGAGCTTCCTCTGCGAGCCGCACGAGTGCGCCATCGCCAGGCCCGCCAGGGCTGCTATGATAACTGCTGTCTTGACTTTCATCTAGAAAACGTATACGAAGCTGAGTGAAACCTGGTCGGGATAGATGAACTTCTTGCGGCCCTCCTCCCTGACGAAATTCTTTTCCGGGCTGCTGTAGAACCCGTATTCCTTGAACACTCCGGCCCAACCGCCGACTCCGAGTTCGAGGTTGAAGTGCTTGGAGAGCATGAAGGTGTATCCGGCGGACAGAGCGCCGCCAAAGCCGTTCCGGCCTTCCTTAAGCGCGGCCCTCCATATGCCGGTATTGGAGAAGGAATGCATGTACTGCGCCTTGGCGGCGATCCAGAACCCGGAATTGACATACCAGGGCCAGTAGCGGAATCCCAGGTAGGCGGTCTGCTGCTGGTTGCGGACGATGGCCTCGGGATCGTGGGTGGTGAACTCCCATGGATTGTAGCGGCCGCCGGCGACCAGGGAGAAATGCTGCGATACGGACAGCCCCACCTCGGCGTTGACGGTGCCGAGGGCGGCCCAGTCCAGGACATTGGTCTGGACGGTCCATATCTGGGCGGCGGAGGTCAGGGGCAGGATCAGTCCCAGAACTCCTAAGAGTAACAGTCTTTTCATCTTGTGCCCTCCATTATTCGCCTGACTCTTCGCGCTTCGCGAAATTGACGACACGCACCTTCGAACGGCCATTGCCGTCGTTGACGGTCACATAGATATATCCGTTCTCGGGGAAGACCGCGGGGCAGATGACATCCACGAAGCCCGCGGTGGCCGAGGTGCGGCGAAGGGCCGTCTTGAAACGGCCGTCCGTGCCGGCGACCACCATGGCCTTGTCGGCAGCGGTGCCCGTCACGGTGTAAGCGATGGATACCGTGTCGCCAGGAGCGATGGCGACGGCGGCGGTGTCGGCGAGGGCGCTTCCGTTAACGGAAAGGGTGAGCTCGAGGTCCAAGAAACGCGGCAGGGTGATCACCGTGGTGGTGTCCGCTGCGAGCGTAAGCTCGACACGGTCTTCCAGGATGTTGATTTTGGAGAATATCTCCTTGGCGTTGTCGCCCTTGGCTTTCCACGCAGTGGTCTCCCAAGTCTCGCCTCCATCCCAGGAGATGACCCAGTAGCCTTCCTGGATATCAAGCTTCGGAGTCTTGCCGTTCTCTCCGTCCTTGCCGTCCACGAGGAAACGGCTGCCATCCAGGGCGTACATCCAGTCGTCCGCCTGGACGTCGTACCAGTACCAGCGGCCATCCTCGTCGTCCCTCATCGCGCTCAGGAGGAAAGGATCGGCATCCAGACCGTCCTTGCCGTCAACGCCGCTGAAGAGGGTGATGAACACACTGTCATCCACTACCCCTTCAGGAGTGACGGTGCGGAAATACAGCGTATATCCGCCACGCTCTTCGTCCTGATACTCTTCGACATTGACAATGTATCCTTTGTTGGCCATCTCTGTGATGATCTCCTGAAGGGTTGCAAGGCCCTTGTTCATCTCCTCTACCTGGCGGTAGATAGTGTCGATCTCATTCTGCATGGTGATCAGTTCGTCCCTGACGAACTTTCCGCAGCCGCTCGCCATAAGGGCGGCCACCATGATGCCTGCTACGATATATCTTTTCATTTTCATTGTATTATCCTGTTTGATGATTATTCTCCTGTGCTTTCGCTTGGCTTTCCATCTTGAATTACGGTGATTGCTACCACTATAGGACCTACAGAGACTTTTATTCTTTCATCCTTGTTTTCATCCGAATTAAAATAAGTGGCCCGTCTTTCCGTTGAAACATTTTCGGAGACATTAATAGTGAGCTTGTGATAAAAACTGTCGTCTTGATCGAGCTCAGATGTGAACCACTCAAGATCGTGACTTTCATTATCCTTAAAGACACTCTTGCTTGAATTTATCCAAATTACAGCTTCACCGCCGGTAGCTGGGGCGCGAAGGGTAAGTCTGTCACCAAGATCGTTAATCTCCAAGGAGAAGTTCTCTGGTAGATCGGAATCATCATAAGACACCGTGGTCGAGGATTCCGAGGCCTGCTTTACCACAAAAGTCTTACAGACGTAGTTGGGATTGTTCTTCGGAGAAACCTTGACCGTGCAGGTCCTGATCGTATCGGAGGTGTTGGGAGTGGAAATGAAGATCAGTGTGTCCCTGGACACAGTGTCCTGGGCCATCTTCAGCCACTCCTCACTCCAGGAGACCGTGAATTCGAAATTGGCCGAGAAGGCCACTTTCACCGTGTCGCTGCCGCTGCCCATGCGGACGGTGACCGTATCTGCAGCGGGGGTGACCTTCCTTTCCTTGAACGATATCATCTTGATGGCGGAATAGCCGTCGCAGACGGCCGAGAGAAGGATGTACCCTTCGGAGAATACCGCCGGCGCCTGTACAAGCGCGACGCCCTTTCCGGGCTCGGAGCCTTCCACCAGCCTGGAGGAATAGACGCCGTCCGTTCCGGCCGTGACTATAAGCGACCCGGCGTCAGCGCCCTCAACCGACACTTCGTACGGTATCGGCAGCAGCTCGCCGGCCGCTATCAGGACCGTGTCCATCACCGGGCCGGCGAAAGAGACCTTCAGCGATGCCAGGCGGGGAATATCGATCGATGTTCCGTCCAGGAGTTTCAGTACCATCTTGGTGGAATCGGAAACGTCGACGCCCGAGAAGACGCCTACGCCGTCCATTTCTTCGCAGCTTACAAGCTTGTCGAAGTTCTGGCCTTCGTCATAGGAGATCCACCAGAAACCGTCTTCCACCTTGATCTGCGGTACGATACCGTCTACGCCATCGACTCCGTCGGTGGCTCCTGCGCGCATCTTGTTCCCCTCAGCATCCAGGTACCATTCTCCGTCGACAGTCCAGTAATACAGGCTGTCTTCGTCCGAACGGACGCCGACCGGAATGAGGGTCCGGCCGTCTTTACCGTCTTTGCCATAGGGAATGAAAATCTTCTTGCCGTCCCTGAAAGAGATCTCGTAACCGTCTTCGGTCTCTTTCAGCGAACCGGGCTCGATGGTGTGGCTGTCGTCCAGTTTGGAAACAATCAGGTCCAAGGTCGTAAGATCCTTGTTGACTGAAGCGACCAGTTCCTGGAGCGCTTTCAGCTTGGCGTGGGTTTCAGCCAGCTCTTCTTCCACCATGCCCGTGCAGCCGCACAGCATGGCAAGGAGAACCAGCAGGGCACCCGGAACCCCTGCTCTGAATCTTCTTAGCATAATCTAAAGAAAAAGGATATTTGAACAAAGATAGTCCTTTTTTCCTCGCCGTGCAACAAAAAAAAGTGATGCAGCCCGTTTCCAGGCTGCATCACATGATCTAAACCATTAACCTTATAACCCTTGTATGATTGATTGCTAGAAGCCGAAACCACCGCCTCCGGGGAATCCGCCGCCACCAGGGAAGCCGCCACCGGGCATTCCACCGCCGAAGCCACCCATGCCGCCGCCGGGCATACCGCCGCCGAAGCCGCCCATGCCGCCGAACTGGCGCTCCATCTGGAGCTGCTGCTCCTTCTGGTAATGCTTCTTGCCCTTGTTCCATTTCTTCATCTGCTTCTTGTCGAGGATGCTCTTGAGACCGGCCTCATAAGCGGCCTGGTTGTCCTCGATCTGGGCCATCCTGTCCTGCATCTCATTCATCCTGGACATCATCTGGTCGCGGTCCTCCTGGGACATGTTGCCCATGTTGAATCCGCCGGCGCCGCCTTCGGGACGGTTGGCAGCGAGGTTCTTCATGGCCTCCTCAGCCTCGGGAGGGAGGATGACAGGATAAGAAACCTTGCCAAGATACTTCTTGTTGAGCTCGAGGAGCTGAGCGGCCTGATCCTCATTGAGGGCGTATTCGGCGACCATGCTCTGGGTCTCTGCGACTATGGTCTCCTCGGGGAGATCCTGCATGCCGGGCATCTGCATTCCGCCGGGCATTCCGGGCATCTGCGCATAGGCGATGAACGGAAGCGCAGCCAAAACAATAACCAATAACTTTTTCATGATAACGTGAGTTTGATATTTCCTTAAAAAATGCCCGGCGTTCAGCGCACCGGACATTATTAAGACAATATGTACCCACGCGGGTTTAAAACCCTGGAAAATAATTTTCTAACGTTTGTATCCCTCAAGGTTGGCCTTGACGGTCTCCCACTTGTAATAAGGGCCGTAGTAAGGCTCCAGGCCGCGGAGAAGTTTCTCCTCCTCCTGATAGAGGAACTTCACGAGCACGTCTCCGGACTTGTTGCGATAGAAGATCATCTGGAGGTTGCTGGCCATATGGATGTTCCAGAAGCCCAACCACTTGTCGCAGATCTGGTCGGCGGGGATGCGGTCGCCCACCCCCTCGATGCCGAGATAGCTCACCAGGGCCATCAGGGGATAGTCGTGGCCGAAACGCAGGTCGGCGGCGTAGGCACCGGTGGCGATGCACTCGTCGGCCTTGGCTACGATGTCCTCGACACAGGACTTGGCCATCTCCACGCGGGCGTCACCGGACTCGACGGAGTTGCAGTGACCGGTATAGAGCATCACATTGCTCTGGGCCCAACGCTTGTACAAGGCGTCGAAGGGCATAAAGCGGAAGAGATTGTCCTCGATATCGAAGTCCTCGGCGATGACGGCGGTGCTCCAGAGGTCCTCGGTAAGCTTGCGCGAACTCTTCACGAAAGTGCGTGCCTTCTGAACGTCGGTGAATATGCGCGGCAATACGCCAAGGGTGTCGTCCGGGATGTTCCGGAGAGCCTCCATACCGGCTCTCATTGCCGCGGAGGTCTTCCTCTGCCATCCCTGCTCATTGTCGAGGTAGTCCATGAACTTCTCGCCGGTATCGAGATAGAAATAAAGCTTGGGATTCTGGCGGACGAGCGACGTGGTGAACGCGTTCATGCTGATAAGGCAGCGCTGCACCGTACTTCCGAAGGCGCGGACCCTCTTGTCGCCCTTGAACACCTCGGGATAGCGCTTGAACATCCTCTCGGCGATGGCATCGTGCTCACGGACGCCGCGCTGGGACAGGCGGCCGTCCATCCCGTCGTAAGACGCGAGGACGCGGCGCGCGGCGACCAGCAGGGAGTCGCCTCCAGGGGTGAGGATGCCCATCCTCTGGCCTTCCTCAAGGGCGGCGATCAGGTCCTCATAGGTCTTGCCTCCCCAGTTGGATCGGGAGCCGTGACGGCCGTAATGGCTGATATAGAAAGGCTTGTACCCCTTGGGGGGCTTGGTGTCACGGATCTCGCGGAATTCATAGGAATTGGTGTTATTGCCGGCGCGGGTCGGATCTTCCATAAGGGCGCGGACGGCGGCCTCGGATCTGTGCGGCTGCGCATATACTGCGGTGATTCCGAGCAGCATGGCAGCGAAAAGGATCAGTCGTTTCATCTTGGTTGGATAAAGTTTATAATACAAATATAACATTTGTTTTTATTATATTTGTGAGTTACGAACATCAGCCACATATGAATTTGGACCCGCACTCACAAGCCATCCTTGAAGAATACCGTTCCGACCAGCCCTTCTTCCGGGCCAAGTCGGAGGAGCTGACCGCACGGATCCGCGACTTCCTGGCCTCGGCCGGACTGGTCGTCGCGGCCATCGAATCGCGTGTCAAGTCGGAGTCGTCCCTCGCGGGGAAGCTCGAAATGAAAGGGCACAAGTATTCTTCGCTCGCCGACATCACCGACATCGTGGGTCTTCGTGTCATCACGTTCTATATTGACGACGTGGACAAGGTTGCTTCGGCCATGGAGCGCATGTTCGATGTGGACTGGGACAATTCCGTGGACAAACGAAAGCTCCACGAGATCGACAGTTTCGGATACCTCTCCCTGCATTACATCTGCCGCATACCAGATTCGAAGTACCGCTTCGAAGTGCAGATGCGGACCGTCCTGCAGCACGCCTGGGCCAATATGAACCACGACACCGGCTACAAGTCCGGGGTGGAAGTGCCACGCAAGTATCTCCGCAACCTTGGCCGGCTGGCCGGTATGCTGGAACTGGTCGATGAGCAGTTCAGCACCATACGTTCCGAACTGACGGACTACCGCCGCAAGGTACAGGCGCTCGTCGCGTCCGGCAACCTCGACGAGGTGCCGTTGGACGGCGACACGTTCCGCAGCTTCCTGGACCTCCAGCCTTTCAGCAACCTCAACCGCCGCATAGCCGCCGTCAACCAGGCCGAGATCCACGAAGTGTCGCTGATGCCGTATCTCGGCGTGTTCAAGGGGCTTGCATGCAAGTCACTTGGAGATGTGAGCAAGATCATCAAGGGGTATTCCGAAGGCGCTTACCAGATAGCCTGTTACCAGATCGGACTCACCGACCTGGACATCATATCCTCCTCCATAGGGCCGCAGGACCTGTGTATCGCATACATCCTCAAGAACGGAGGAGGCTCTCTCGGCATCAAATATCTGCTCGACGAGCTCAACGGAGCCTCCGACACCAATGCCATGATGGCGGATATGCTCGTGGAGCAGGCCCGTAACCTTCCTTTTATGAACCAGTAAGCCATGGCCAACAATCCCTTGAATACCGAACTGCTCGACCGCGCCATCATATTCGCGGTCAAGGCCCACGCCGGGACAGAGCGCCGCGGCAAGGGATTCCCGTACATCGTGCATCCGATGGAGGCTATGGAGATAGTGGCCACCATGACCAGTGACCAGGAGCTCCTTGCCGCGGCGGCGCTGCACGACACCGTGGAGGACACCGACGTGACGGTGGAGCAGCTGAGGGAAGAGTTCGGGGACCGCATTGCGGACATCGTCGCCTTCGAGAGCGACTCCATGCAGGAGGGAGTGAGCGAAGAGGAAAGCTGGCGCTCACGCAAGCAGGCGGGCATCGAGCGCCTGTCGCGGGCCACGCGCGACGAGAAGCTTGTCGCCCTGGGCGACAAGCTCTCCAACATGCGCGCCATCGCCCGCGACTATGCCGAGAAGGGTGACGGGTTCTGGAACATATTCCACTCCAAGGACCCGAAGGAGCATGCATGGCGTTACAGGGCGCTCGCCGAGGCCATGCGCGAGCTGGAGGGCACTGCGGCATTCACGGAATTTGAAAATCTAATTGAAAAGGTATTCGGAAAATGATGGATCAGGAAGCGATGAAAATATCCCTCGAGGACTACATCCTCTCCGGCGGAGGCGCCAACGGAGAGAGTTTCGACCATCGCACCGACCCGTCGGTGATGCTCAAGCTCTATTTCCCTGGCAAGGCGAGGCAGCCGCTCGACGAGATGCGTCTCGCCCGCAAGGTCTATGACCTCGGCATACCCACTCCCGAGCCCGGCGAGTACGTTGTCACCGAGGACGGCCGGTACGGCATCCGTTTCCGCCGCATAATCGGCAAGAAATCCTTCTCCAGGGCTACCGCAGACAATCCCGAAAAGGTGGAGGAGTATGCCACCATCTTCGCAAGGATGTGCCTGGACCTGCATGCCATACATGTGGACACCACGCAGTTCGAGAGCGTGAAGGAGAGGTATTTCCTCCTGTTGGAGGCAAATCCTTTCTTCACGGCGGAGGAGAAGGACCGCATCGGCCGCTTCATCTCCGATGCGCCCGACACCGACACAGCCATACACGGAGACCTCCAGTTCAGCAACGCCATCTTCATCGGTGACAAGCGCTATTTCATCGACCTCGGAGACTTCTGCTATGGCTACAACCTCTTCGATGTCGGCATGGTGTACCTCTGCTGCAACCTCAGCGGCGAAGATTTCATCAAGGAGACCTTCCACATGCCTAAGGCGCTGGCAGGCGAATTCTGGGAGCATTTCGCCCACGCGTATTTCGGCAACGACAGGCCGCTGAAGGACATTGAGGACGAGATTATGCCATATGCCGGCCTCAAGACAATTATAGTTGAACGCGACACCCGGTGCCCCATGCCGGAGTTCAGACAGGCACTAAGGAGCATATTATGAAAATACACGACATAGACAGGAAGTTTCTCAGCCGTTCCAGATGGACGGGAGCGCTGCTCATACTCGTCGCAGCCGCAACCCTTGAGGCCACGGGACTGGTTCAGTACTTCTTTTCCGTAAGGGGACTCCGCGAGGAGTCCGAACGTCGGGCTGAGAGTGAAATGGCAGAGGCCCGCAAGGAGATCGAGAACATTACCATCTCGGTGGAAAGAAGCGTAGAATCAATGGGGTGGTCCGCCGTACGCTCGCTCGACGATCCCGACTCGATGTTCGTCTATATCGAGCGCCTGATGGAATTCACCCCTTCAGTGGCAGACGGGGCGTTTGCTTTCATTGACGGCTACTATCCATCAAAGGGACATTGGTTCGAACCTCTGATCGCCCGCAGGGAGGACGGCTCATTGGAGCATCTCGTCCTGGGTTCGGAGTCACACGACTATTTCCAGACCAGTTGGTTCACTGAGCCCGTCAGGACTGGAAAAGGCCAGTGGAGCGAGCCGTACTATGACGAAAGCGGCGGCAAGACCATGGTTGTCACCTACTCCTGTCCTGTCCGTAACAAGGCGGACAGTATCATCGGAGTCGCCGCAGCGGACCTGTCCCTGGAATGGCTGAATGAACTGATGGGCAGAATCCAGCCATATCCCGACTCGTACAGCACCATTGTCAGCCGCGATGGCACGTTGATAGCAGCTTCGGAAGATACGTCGAATGTCAGGAAACCTATCCGCTTCCAGACACCCGTCCGCAGTATCGGCTGGAATCTTTCCGTCGTCATCCCTGAAGAGTCGGTGTATCACGATGTCAAGCGAACTAGCTTGCTGGTGATGCTGCTCCAGCTGCTTGGCCTGTCGATGCTGGTGCTCATCCTCCGCGGTGTGGTAAACAACCAGATGAAGTACAAGGCCCTGAACGACAAGAAAGAAAGGATGGAAAGCGAGCTGAAGGTGGCGCACGGCATACAGATGGCCATGCTGCCCAACATCTTCCCGCCTTTCCCGGAACGCAGCGACATCGACATGTTCGCCTTCCTCGATCCCGCCAAGGAGGTGGGAGGCGACCTCTATGATTTCTACATAAGGGACAACAAACTCTATTTCTGTATCGGAGACGTTTCCGGCAAGGGCGTCCCGGCCGCCCTCGTGATGGCCGTGACGCGCAGCCAGTTCCGTACCGTCTCCGCACATGAGAGGAGTCCTCTCCACATAGTCACGGCCATGAACGACAGCATGTCCGATATCAACGAGGACATGATGTTCGTGACGTTCTTCTGCGGCATCCTCGACCTTATGAACGGACATCTGCGCTACTGCAACGCAGGGCACAACAGTCCGCTGCTGATCGGGAACGACGGGGTCAGGCAGCTGCCCGTCGTTCCGAACCTCCCGCTCGGCGTCATGCAGGGCATGGCATACAAGGAGCAGGAG
>JBGUGW010000224.1:0-3058 GCA_045111695.1 Candidatus Cryptobacteroides sp.
TCAAACCTTAGAAAAGGATGGCGACGAAGTCGAGACCGGCTAGAAGAGGAAGGCGACGAAGCCGAGGCCGGCTAGAAAAGAAAAGCCACAAAACCTATCCCGGCGAGGAGGGAGAAGAGGAAGGAGCTGATGACGAGGAGGGGAAGCATGGGGTCGAGGGCGCGGCCTTCGCGGGTCCAGACGCCGCGAAGGTGCAGCACGAAGAGCGGGAGCGTCAGCACGAAGAGGTAGTGCCAGATGCTGAAGAAGCGCAGGGCGCAGTAAGCCAGCATCGCGGCCCAGCCGAGCGCGATGAGCGCGGTCTGGTAGACGCGCGCCCGGCGCCCGCCCAGCTTGATCGCCACCGTCACGCGCGTCGCCGCGTCGGTCTTCATGTCACGTATGTTATTGACATTCAGCACCGCCACGCTGAAGCAGCCGATGGCGGCGGCCGGCAGGAGGATTATCCAGGAAGGGAACTCGTGCGCGCACAGGAAGTACCCGCCGCACACGGTCGCGATGCCGAAAAACATGAACACGAACAGGTCGCCCAGCCCGCGGTAGCCGTAGGGATTCTTGCCGAGGGTGTAATGCATCGCGGCCCAGATGGCGCCGGCTCCCAGCACCACGAAAGCCATCGGATGCCAATCAAAGATCTTCCCGAAGGAAAACTTGATCATCAGCAGCCCGAACACGCAGCAGCAAGCCACCACGATGCCTATCAGCCGCTTCATCTCCGGCACCGTTATCTCCCCGTCCTGGATGGAATAATGTATCCCCTCCCGCTCAGCGGTATCTGTCCCGTGAAGGGTATCACCCAACTCGTTGGAAAGGTTGGAAAGAATCTGCAGACAGACTGTCGTCAAAGTCAGAAAGACGACGGTCAAAGCATCAATACGATAATCGGCGGCGGCCAGGAAGACACCCATGACAATGCCGGACAGCGAGAGCGGCAAAGTCCTCAGACGCATGGATTTAAGACAGGAAGAAAGGGTCATGGCAGCAGTGGTGTGGCTTTGACCCAGGCGATGTTGTGGACCCGGGTCTTGGAAGGGTCGTATTTCTCGCCTTCGACATCAGGGATGGCGATGTAATAGGTCTTGCGCTCCTTGTTGACGAGCTTGGAATCGCGGAGCCAGAGATTGGCCCGCTTGAGGTCGGCATAGGTGACGCCGTACTTCTCGGCGAAGACGGTCAGGTCCTCGATCGGGCCGCTGACCTCCACCTCTTCGCGCGGCGGGATATTGGGGTAAAGCCCCTCTCGGGTAAAATAGAATCCGAAGGCGGAAGGATCCTCGAAATACATCTTGGCCGCCAGGATGCGGAACATGTAGCGCGAGGTTTCCTCGACCAGCCAGAGGTCCATTGCGGACTTCTGGTGCTGGTCGGTCAGGCGCTTGGTGATGTTGCCCTGGCCGGCGTTGTAGCTGGCGGCGGCGGTCAGCCAGTCCTTGTATTTGGCATAAGCCTGCTTGAGGTATTTGCACGCGGCAAGCGTGGCCTTTTCGGTATTGTAACGCTCGTCGACTTCGTCATTTACGACGAGGCCGTAGCCTTTGCCGGTCTCCTTCATGAACTGCCAGAAACCCGCTGCACCGGCCGTAGAGACGGCCTTGGGATCGACGTTGCTCTCAATCACCATCAGGTACTTGAGGTCGTCCGGCACTCCCCCGGCCCGCAGGAGCGGCTCGATCTGGGGGAAGTAGCGGTTGGCCCGCTTGATCATGAGCGTGGAGTTGGTGTGCGAATAGCAGAAGGCTATGAGCTCGCGGTCCATACGCTCGCGGAGGTCGGCCCTGTCGAAGCGGACTGTATCGCCCGCGAAGACTATGTAATCCGGCACCCGGGGCTGGGCGGCGGAGGTAATACAGAGGAGGAAAAATGCCGCCAAAGCGGCGGAAATCTTGGTCGTGAGTTTCATAGTGTCAATCCGGATGGGTTTGTACAAATTTACGCATTTTCTTCGTATATTGCAGAAAATATCTAACTGCAGGATTATGAAAAAAGCACTCTTCATCGGCGGTACGGGCACCATCAGCACCGCCATCACCAGAAAAATAGCGAAGGACGGCGAATGGGAGCTCTGGCTCCTCAACCGCGGCAACCGTTCGGACATCCTCCCGAGGGAGGTCAAGACCATCCAGGCCGACATTTCGGACGAGGAAGACGTCGCGCGCAAGCTCGAGGGGACCGAATGGGACTGCGTCTGTGACTTCATCGGATTCGTCCCCGAGCAGGTCGAGCGCGACTACAGGCTCTTCAACGGCCGCACGCGCCAGTACATGTATATCAGTTCCGCTTCCGCCTACCAGAAGCCCGCTGCCAGCCCATACATCACCGAGGGCACGGCCCTCGCCAATCCCTACTGGGAGTACTCCCGCAACAAGATCGCCTGCGAGGAGTTCCTGATGAAGAAATACCGCGAAGAGGGCTATCCAGTGACGATCATACGCCCGAGCCACACCTACGACGAGCGTTCCGTGCCCCTCGGGGTGCACGGTCCCAAAGGCTCGTGGTCTGTGATCAAGCGCATGCTCGAGGGCAAGCGGGTCATCGTCCACGGCGACGGAACGTCGCTCTGGACGATGACGCACAATTCCGACTTCGCCAAGGGCTTCACCGGCCTGATGGGCAATCCCCACGCCATCGGCAACGCCTTCCAGATCACCAACGACGAGAACCTCACCTGGAACCAGATCTACTCCACGATAGCCGATATCCTCGGCGTGGAATTCAGGCCGTATTATGTTGCTTCTGAGTACCTTGCAGCCGTCAGCGACTACGACTTCCTAGGAAGCCTCGTCGGCGACAAGGCTTGCACGGTGATATTTGACAATTCGAAACTGAAGAGGGCCGTGCCCGGCTTCCAGCCGACGGTGCGCTTCGAGCAGGGCATACGCGCCACCATCGAGAACGTGCTGGCGCATCCTTCACTTCAGGTGGAGGATCCGGAGTTCGACGCGTGGACCGACAGGGTGATCGACGCGCTTGAGGAAGCTAAGAAGAAGATATAGGCGCGGGCGGGGCGGCCGCCGCCGGAGCGCCTTGCGCTACTGGCGGCCGCGCTCTTCCGCCCTTG
>JBGUGW010000225.1:0-14221 GCA_045111695.1 Candidatus Cryptobacteroides sp.
CCATGATGGTGACAGCAGGAGTTACCTCGAAGACTCCCTCGGAGAAGCTCAGCACTACGCCGCAAACTGCCTGGTCGGAATTGCGGACCGCCATCACCAGCACGTCGCCGGAGATGACGCCAGCCTTGGGAGTGACATAGATCTTGGAAGCATCGTAAGTCACCTTGAAATCATTGCTCTGTACGAACAGCTTCTCGGTGCCGTCGGCTCCGTATATGGAATACGGGATCTCGGTGGTGGCCCCGGGAAGGATCATATATTCAAGCGAGGCGATATCCAGGGTGAAGCGGCCGGTCTTGGAAAGGGTGATCGTCGTGCCGGAGCCGGGGACCGTGAGATATACGAAATTGGCATCCTCGGTCACGACCAGGCCGGACATGCTTTCCGCGGATCCGAGGTCCTGCCAGTTCTTGCCGTCATACGATACGAACCACTTGCCGTCCTTGATCTTGACCTGCGGCACGGCGCCGGTGACTATCACGCGCTCCCCGTCACCGTCGAGCAGCCATTCACCGTCAACGGTCCAATAGAAGACGTTGCCTTCAGCCTTGACGCCGATACGTGGCGTGTTACCCTTCTCTCCATTGGAGATGGACACGGTGACACCGTCGGAGAAAGTGATGTCGTAACCGTCCTTGGTCTTGGAGATCACGTCGACGGTGATGTTGTCCTGAAGGGCCTTGACAAGCGCCTGGAGGGAAGCGATGTCAGCGTTGATGCTGTTGACCTTGGCTTCCAGGTCGGTGACGCGGCCTTCAAGGGTATTCATGCGGTTCTGCAGGGCGGAATCGTCATACTTGTCGCACGCTGCGAACAGCAATACGGCGGAGAAAAGTGCTACGAAAATCTTTTTCATATCGCTAAAAAAAGTTATTAGTCTTGTGCAACTCACAAATTTAAGAAAAGTTAGCGACTCTCGCCACAAATCCGGGCAAAAAAGGTCATGGTTTCTTCCCAATCCCGGAAATCGGGGGCGCCGAACGGAATGGCTGTGCCCATGAAGGATTCGCCGAGGCATTCGTCGGGATGGGCGTCGACCAGATAGTCGCCGAGGAGCAGGTCCTTGCGGGTAGTTATGACAGTACGGTCCCAGGCCGGGACGCCTATGTGCTCCTCAATCCAGGCCCGCTTTTCAGCCATTGTATCCCAAGCGTCAGCATCCCCGCTGACGACGAAGCGGAGCTCGAAGCGCTGCGCCAGGAACTCCACGGCCTTGAGGGAAGCGCTGACCGCTTCTCCGTTGTGGCGGTAGCGCAGGACGTCGTCGAAGGCGATCAGCACCACGGGGCGCGACACTCCCCTCTGGCGGTCGTCTATCCACTGGATGACCGGCAGAACCGAATGGATGAGGGGCGAATCGACCAGGCTGTGCTCCCCGTCGTAGCTTATGCACTGGGGATAATGCTCCCGCGTCAGGTCGTGCGTGAAGACCATCGTGTCGCGCCGCCCAAAGAGCGCGAACACGCGTTTCAGCTCGTCGTTGTCAACGCCCTCGAAGCAGTGCGAGGACACTTCTCGAAACTCCTCCAGGAGCCCCTTTGTCACGAGGAAATCCTTCTGCCCGTCTTCACGGGGATTGTGGAACTCCTTGCGGCCCAGTCCGTTATTCTTCAGGATCGTATCAGCAAGCTGGAATGCAGGGTTGACGAGTATCCTGTCGAAACCGTACAGCTGCTCGGCATACATGCCGCCCATGGAAGTGCCAAGGATAAGGTCGGGGCGGCGCTCCGCCACGAGGCTGCGCAGCAGCGCCATGGCCTCGTGCGGATCGACCGGCAGGTCGGGCGCGAGGACCTCCGCCTCCGGCAGGAGGACCCGGAGCGCTCGCGCCGTACCGCTGCGTCCGCTGGACGCGAAACCATGGACGAACAGTATAGTCTTGCCCGACATCAGGGCGGGCCTTGCGAACTCGTATAATTCCATTTCTTGTGACCGTTTTCACAAAAATAAGAATAAAACTCCTATCTTTGGACACTTTTAGACATGGACAGGACCCTTATAAAGTTTTTCAGCCGGTTCACCAAGGACGAGCTTTCATACATCCTCGAGTTCTTCGACCAGCCCCTGGGGAAGAACGAGAAGAAAGCCGGGCTGGTGGACCGCACCGCAGGACTCATCGGAGACAATCCGCGGGCATGGATGTACATGCTCACGGAGAGCGATCTCATGCTCCTGCGCGACCTGGTGTCCGCCGGGCCCGGCCAGTGGGTGGAGTTGCTCAACCCCGACTACCCCTACATGCTGGAGATGCTGAACCTCATATACATAGACGACACCGACAAGGATTTCGTCTATGCGAGTCTCGACGAGGCCCTATATTCCCATGTCGCCTCCATCATCGACCATGTCATCGCCGAGAAGAGGGTGGACGGATCGTTCGAGACCGAACGCCTCGCCCTCGGGCTCCTCAACCTCTACGGAGTCATCACCGTCGAGGGCTTCGTCCAGCAGGCCTTCGACATGATGGATGACGGCAGCAACCGCGGCGAGCAGTTCGCCCGCATAGCCGAGAACCGCCTGGTGGCCATCCAGAGGGCTACATACAAGGGAGAGATGTATCTGGTCTCCCCCTATGCCTATGAGTTCGAGAAACTTATAGACGGATGGGCGGAGTTCCCGGATACCGGCGGCTTCGCCAGTTTCACCAAAGAGGAAGCCCTGCACGCCGGCAGCGACGCCCCTTTCTGCGCTTTCGGCTACGGCACTCCCGAGTACAACGCCGCGTGGGATGTCCTTGAAGATCTCGGATATGAGCGCCAGGACATCCTCGACTGCCTCAACGAAGTGTGGGTCAACGCCCAGTATGCCATGGACGAGGCCTGTGCCGAGGCGCTATTCAGCTGCGTCAACGACCGCATCAACGAGATAGACACCTTCGACGAATACCGCAGATACATAGACACCATCGCTGCATACGCCAACTCCGTCCCTAAATGGCTGTTGAAAGGCCATTCCTCCACCGAGTACAACCTCCTGAAACTCAGCATCAAAGTCGATGAGGCCAGCTTTGAGGAGGAGATTCCGGGAGAGGAGCAGGCAAAAAAAGGACCGGACGAACTGCCCGGTCCCCTGAATGAACTCTATCGTTACAGCATGGCCGTCAGGCATGTCGGCCCCGACGACCCGTGCCCCTGCGGCAGCGGCCTGTCATACAGGCGTTGCCACGGCAAGAATCTCAACTGACCTCGTCCCCGAATTTCAGCACCGGCTTTCGTGCCGCCATCGTCTCGTCAGGACGCGAGATGGGTGCGTTGTGCGGTGCCCCGTGCAGGATATCGGGATCCAATGCCGCCTCTTTCGCGATCTCATGCATTACGTCGATAAACGCGTCTAGAGTCTCCTTCGACTCAGTCTCCGTCGGCTCTATCATCAGGGCCTGATGGAACACCAGCGGGAAATAGATGCTAGGAGCATGGAAACCGAAATCCAGCCGGCGCTTGGCCACGACCAGCGTAGTCGCGCCGGGCTTGCCCGTGGCAGAGCCGTCGTCGATGAGTCCGTCGAACACGAACTCATGCTTGCATACTGACGGGATCGGGAGCTTGTAGGCGTCCTTGAGGCTTTCCTTGATATAGTTGGCTCCGAGGGTCGCCAGCTTGCCGGCCATCGCTAGGTTCTGCTTTCCAAGCATCAGGATATATGCATACGCGCGGAGGATGACTCCGAAATTGCCCATGAAGGCGGATACGCGGCCTGCGGACATCGGGGCGTCGCCCACGATGTGGAAGCGGTCGTCCGCTCCCTTCACGACCTTGGGCGTCGGCAGGAACTCCGCCAGCCTGTCGGCTACGCCGACGGGGCCGGAGCCCGGGCCGCCGCCTCCGTGCGGGGTCGAGAACGTCTTGTGCAGGTTCAGGTGCATGATGTCGAAGCCCATGTCTCCGGGACGGACTACGCCGAGAAGCGGGTTCATGTTGGCTCCGTCATAATACAGGAGGCCTCCGCAGCCGTGTACAAGCTCCGCAATCTCCCTGATATCTTTCTCGAAGAGGCCCAGGGTATTGGGATTGGTCATCATGATGCCGGCGATGTCGAGGCCGAGCAGGGGCTTGAGATCCTCGACATCCACCAGTCCGTTCGCGTTGGACTTTACCTCAACGATGCTCAGGCCGCAGACTGCCGCTGAAGCGGGATTGGTGCCGTGCGCGCTGTCAGGAACGATGACCTTGGTGCGGGCGTTGTCGCCGCGCGACGCATGGTAGCTGCGCATGACCATCAGGCCGGTCAGCTCGCCGTGCGCGCCGGCGCAGGGATTGAGCGTGAAATGCTTCATGCCGGTGATGGCCGAAAGGGCGCGGTCCATCTCATAATAGACTTCCAGCACTCCCTGTACGGTACTTTCGTCCTGGAGGGGGTGAAGCCCCTGGAACGCAGGCATGTTGGCGATTTCCTCGTTGATCTTGGGATTGTATTTCATGGTGCAGCTGCCGAGCGGGTAGAAGCCGGTGTCCACACCGAAATTCATCTGCGAGAGGTTGGTGTAGTGACGGACCACGTCGACCTCGCTGACCTCGGGGAGGGCGGGCGCCTCGGCGCGGAGCAGCCCCGAAGGGATGGAGAACGATGCGGAAGGGTCCGCCGAGGCGGGAAGGGTATATGCCCTGCGGCCGGATTTCGAAAGCTCGAAAATGAGTTTGTCGTAGTACTTCATACCCTATGCCTCCTTTGCCAACGCGACCAGCGCTTCAATCTCGGCGCGAGTCCTTTTCTCTGTCACACAGAAACTTACATATCCCTCCTCAGTCTCGAGGGCGCCGAAGAAGCCTCCATCATAAAGCTTGGACTGGAGGGACTTGACATCCACCAGCGGCTTGAGCACGAACTCCTTCAGGAACGGCTTGTCGAAGACTTCCTCGAACTTGCCGGTCTGCAGCAGCATGTCGTGCAGCAGGTGCGCTCCGGCACAGGACTTCTCGTTGACCTCCTTCAGGCCCTGCGGGCCCATGAGGGACATGTATACCGTCACGAAAAGGGCCATCAGAGATTCGTTGGAGCAGATGTTGGACGTCGCTTTTTCGCGGCGGATATGCTGCTCGCGCGCCTGCAGCGTCAGCACGAAGGCGCGCCTCCCCTGCCCGTCCACCGTCTGGCCGACGATGCGGCCGGGCAGCTTGCGCATATGGTCTTTAGTGCAGGCCATGAAGCCCACGTAAGGGCCTCCGAAGCACATCGGGATGCCGAGCGGCTGGCCGTCTCCTACGGCTACGTCAGCGCCCCACTCCGCGGGAGTCTTGAGGACCGCCAGCGCAGAAGGATCGCAGTACACGACAAGCAGTGCCTTGCCTTCATGGAGAGTCTCGGCGAAGCCGCTGAGGTCCTCGATGATGCCGAAACGGTTGACGGAAGGCACGATGGCGCCGGCGACGTCACCGCACGCCATAGCCTCGCGGAGGCTCGCGAGCGACGTCTGTCCGCCCTCGGCCTCGATGTAGGCGATATTGGTGCCGTAATATTTTGCATATGTCTCGACCGTCTTGACGACATTCGGAAGAAGTGTCCTGGAAAGGAGGACGGTATTCTTCTTGCGGGCGCTGGCGACGGCCATGCGCATGGCCTCGGCTGCCGCGGTGGGCCCGTCATACATCGAAGCATTGCTGACATCCATTCCGGTCAGGGCGCAGATCATGCTCTGGTACTCGAAGATGTACCGGAGAGTGCCCTGCGAAATCTCGCACTGGTAAGGCGTATATGCCGTCAGGAACTCGGAACGGGAGATGATGTAGGGAACCACCGAAGGGGTGTAATGGTCATACGAGCCGGCGCCGGCGAACACCTTGAGGCGGGTGTTCTTCGAAGCCAGCTGCTCGAAGAAGTCACGGACCTCCTGCTCGGAGAGAGCATCCGGAAGGTCATATTCCCCCTTGTAAACGAATCCGGCAGGCACGTCGGCATAGAGGTCGTCGAGAGACTGCACCCCTACGCGGTCTAGCATCTGCCGGATATCTTCCTCAGTATGAGGAAAATAAGAGAAAGCTCCCATGGACTATTCGGTGATACCTGCGTAAGCTGCGGCATCCATGAGCGACTCGAGCTCGGCCTTGTCACTCATCTGCACCTTGATGATCCAGTTGGCGAAAGCGTCTTCGTTGACGAGGTCGGGAGCGTCCTCGAGAGCTTCGTTGACCTCGATGACGGTACCGGAAACGGGAGAATAGAGCTCGCTGGAGGCCTTGACGCTCTCGAGAGCGCCGAAATCCTCACCCTGGCTCACCTCGTCATCCACTTCGGGAAGGTCGACATAGGTGATGTCGCCCATCTCAGCCTGAGCGTAATCGGTGACTCCGATGATGGCGACGTCGCCGTCAACCTTCACCCATTCGTGTGAATCGCTGTAAAGCAATCCTTCAACAATCTTTGACATTTGAACGGTTATTTTTTATAGTTTGTCTGATAGAATCTTTTCTTGACGACCTCGCCGGGGAAAACCTTCTTGCGGATGCGGATCCAGAGCGGCGTGCCGAGCTTGGAATACTCCGACTTGACGAGGGCGAAGCAGATGCTGCGGTCGAGCGAGATGGAATGGTAGCCGGTAGTGACCACGCCGACCTCGGTGCCGTCCTCGAGCTCGACCGGATAGCCGGCGCGAGGGATGGCCTTGTCATGGATCTCGATGCCGACGAGCTTCTTTTCCGTGCCTTCGGCCTTCTGGCGGACGAGCGCGTCCTTGCCGATGAATTCATCCTTGTCCAGCTTGCAGAACATAGAGAGTCCCGCCTCGACGGGGGTGATGTCGGCGCTGAGCTCGTCGCCGTAGAGCGGCAGGCCGGCCTCGAAGCGGAGCGTGTCGCGGCAGCCGAGGCCGCACGGCGCCACGCCGGCCTGCAGCAGGAGATCCCAGATCTCACAGATGCTTTCGGGCGCGGCATAGATCTCGAAGCCGTCCTCGCCGGTATAGCCGGTGCGGCTGACAATCATACGGCCGCCTTTCCATTCTCCGTCGAAGAACTCATAGAAGCCGAGGGAAGTGGCTCCGGCAATGCCGAGGACATCCACAAGGATCCTCTCGGACTCCGGTCCCTGCACCGCTATCTGGCCCCAGCTGTCGGAAGCGTTATCGATAACGACATCATAACCGGCGGCGTTGTCCAGCATCCAGGCATGGTCCTTATCTATATTGGAGGCGTTGATGACCAGCAGGAAGGCGTCAGCCTCGAAGCAGCGGTAGACGAGCAGGTCGTCCACGACGCCACCCGAAGGATAGAGCATCATCCCGTACAGGATCTTGCCGTGGGCAAGGCCGCGGACGTCATTGGTAAAGATATGGTTCACGAAAGCTTCGGCATCCGGGCCGGTGATAAAGACTTCTCCCATGTGCGAGACGTCGAACATGCCGACACGGTTGCGGACGGCCAGATGCTCCTCGGTGATGCCGGTATACTGGATCGGCATCATGAAACCGGCGAAGGGGTTCATCTTCGCCGCCAATGCCACATGCTTGCCGTACAGGCAGGTCAGCTTGAGGCTATCTTCCATGTTTCAGTGCTGTTTGATTAAAAACTATTACAAAAAGAGGTCTTTTGCTAACGATTTTCAAGCGAAAATCCCGACCCTCCAAATAATCGTTCAAAGATACTAATCAATTATGAGATTAGCAAACAGTTTCTCCAAAGCCTTATCGGTACTTAGATTGACCTCAAAATCTGCGTCGTTTCCACCCTTGTCGCGAGTGAGGCCGCCGCAGATGTCCGCGCCCAGCAGCCGGTGACCGGTTGCGACGCGGCGCACCGCGGCCTCGAGCTGAGGAAGGGTCATACAGCCCTGGTCCCAGTTTGTCCGGGCATAGTCCTTCGTGAGCACATCCTTGTCGATGCTTATGTACACGGGGATATGGGGATCCAGCAGAGAAAACATCTCCATGACATCCTGTGAGAGGGCGTCACCCGTATGCCGCAAGTCGTCCGTCGTCACAGCCAGGACACCGTCGAACACCAGGTCGAGGATCTCTACCTCAAGGTCCGGATCGATACCGACCAGGAGCGCCTGGGTAAGGTTGGGAATGCCGCAGAAGGCATCGCGCGCCCAGCCGCCGCAGGAAAGGACTTTCCCGAAGGCAGGCTCCTGCATGTCCGGATGATGGTCGAAAAGAACGAGGGCGAAAGGTTCGTCACCCAGCTCTGCAGCCGCCTTTTCCAGCCACAGGCGACTCAGGTAGTGATAGTCCCCCGTATCGATCCAGTGAAGTGCCCGCACGGGCAGGCTGGAGACAGCCGAACGGATGGCCGAAGCAGCTGAATCGTCGCAATAGCAGTTGGTACCTTCAAGGGAAGCAAGGCCGACAATCTCCGGAGATCCGAGCGAACGCTCGAGCCCTCCATCCCGGCAAAGACCGGTCATGTCGAGGATGATATTCTTCATATAAAACCGGAAAATGGCGTTTCAATTATGCAAGATACGGTTTTTTTAGTCATTCCGGGTAGTTTTTTGCAAAATAGTTTTAAATTTGCAGATTGACAGATATGCAGCCCATGGATTCTGAACAGACATTCCCTCTCGATCCGGAGAAGACCTACTTCTCCATGGACGAGCTGACGCTCGACACGGACGAGGGCCCCCTAACTCTCAGGATGGGCGCATGGCTGAACTACGACCCTGTCCGCATCCACCGCATGATCATCAAGGACAAGAACCTCCACGTCGATACGTTCGAGGTCCTCAACCCCCTGGTCAGCAAGCTTCGCAGAGCGGATCCCGACTACTACAAGCGCTTCATGGGACTCAACCTCATCATCGATTACCCGGGATACAGTAGCGGCATCAAGGCCAGCATCCCCTTCGAGAACGATCCCATAGGATTCTACAAGTGGTGGAGAAAGGGAAAGCACGAGGACAAGGTGCACCTCTCGCTCGGGAACCAGATAAGGCTCTTCCAGAAGGTTTCCCTCATGGATCCCAAGAGCATCCTCAAGAAAGACCTCGATCTATTGAAGTAATCCCTTTTTATTTAGCACGGCGTGCAGCCTTGCGCTCGGCCCTGGCCGCGCGCGCCGCAGCACGGGCTTCGCGCTGGTAGGCAGCCTCCTGCTCAGCCGCCAGCTTCGCGCTCTTGGTAGTGATAAGTATCACACCGTTGCCGCCGCGTGAGCCATAGATGGATGCAGAAGCATCCTTCAGGACGCTGATGGATGCGACATCGAGAGGACTGAGGCCCGAGATATCGTCCGTCTCCATGCCGTCAAGCATGATGAGCGGCTGGTTGGAAGAATTCACAGAGTTCTCTCCGCGGATGATGATGGACGGGGTTCCTCCCGCGGAAGCTTCACCGATGACGACTCCGGGCACGCGGCTGCGCATATAGTCCCAGATATTGGTATAGCTTGACATCTCATTGTCTTTCACATCAAGCTGGTCTACGGAGTATGTAAGCTTGTCCCTATCAACCGAACCATATCCGACATTCACGCTTTTTTCCCGGCCGTTTGCTCCCTGGTCGGCAGGGGTATTCCGGGAAACGGAGCACGAGCATATCAAAGCGGCCGCTACCGCGACAAGTAAGATGTTCTTCATACGATGATCTATTTGTTGCATTTCGTTTCCCAAAGTTAATAAAAAAATAAAGCCTTCCAAATGTTGGAAGGCTTTATGTGGTGCTGGCAGCACCCGAACTTTTGCATTTCCGCTAATTGTCCCAAACTACACTCTTACACAAACGCTTATTTTACAACGAAATATAGTTAAATAAGGTTAACAAAAGTTAAAAAAATATGGGACAACTATGGGACAAATCAAATAAATTTTGTATATTTGTGTAGGTTTTCAAACGCAAGGTATCATGACAATCACATTCAAATTACGCACTCAGCGCAAGAACGGAACAGTCCCCGTATGGGTTAGAGTCCGTGACAATAAGGCTGACATCTCCGTCCCTACTGACATCTATCTCCTGCCTGACCGATGGAACGCGAAAGCTGGCAGAGTCAAGCCGTTTAATAAAGAACAGTATCCCGACCTTTATAAATGGGCAGAGGACACGAATAGGTCACTTGATGGCATCCGCGATGACATCATAGAGTATGTGGATGCTTGCAAGGATAAGAACATCACCCCGACTCGTGAGGGCATTGATGCCATTGTCCATAAAAAGCGTGAGGCAACTAAGGCCATACCAAAGGACATCCTCGGCTATCTGGATTGGCTTATCAGCGCGATGGAGTCCGGTGCCTTCCGCATCAAGGGCGAGACCTACAACCCACACACCATCAAATGCTGGAAAACCTTCAAGGGCGTATATGAGCGGTTTGAGAAGGACTACAATGGCATTATCACATGGTCGAACATTGACAAGACCGTTGCCGACTCTTTCACCACGGCTCTTGAGGATTACGGCTATATGGTCAAGATGCAGAACAAGATGATAATCTGCATGAAGGCTCTTATTGGATATGCGACACGATACCATCACCTTCACACCAATACGGATGCAATAGCGCTGTTTACCAAAAAGACCGAGAAGGCTGGCTGCACGGCTACTCAAATATACCTCACCGTTGATGAGATCAATGCGCTTGCAAAGATGGACATCCCCGTTGGTAGCCTTAAAGACCAGGTGCGTGACCTCTTTATCATTGGATGCTGGACGGGTCAAAGGGTGTCCGACTACTCAAGGCTCAACGCATCTAACTTCCGCACTACAAGCAACGGGACTCGCGTTGTGGAGGTTGTCCAGACCAAGACCGGAACGAGGGTGGTTGTGCCTCTAATCAATGATAGTGTCAAGGATGTTGTCGACAAGTACAATGGCAATCTTCCGCACATCTCCGATGTAATCATAAATAGGTACATAAAGCAGATTGCAAAGGACTTGAGCGACACAGTACCATCATTGAAAACAAAGGTTGAAACTTTGCTCACCTTGCATGAGAAGGGCGCGGAGAATGATGGACGCAAGGAGTATGAGCGGAATGATGATGGCACAGTTATTAAGGCTCGTTATGACCTTATCAGCACTCACACTTGTCGACGCAGTTGCATCACGAATCTATATAAAAGCGGACTTTTCAGCATCAGGCAGTTGATGAGCATCAGCGGTCACAAGACCGAGCGAGTATTCTATGAGTACATCAAAGAGGGCGCTGATGAGTTAGCGGATGAAATCAATGCCATCCTCAAGAAGGCTGAAAGCACCAACGCTGATTTGTTCTAATCACAACACAATACAATGTTTCACAACAAGACTACAACACTATGAGAGCATTTGACATTGACGCTTATTGCGAAATCTTTGGAACCCTGGAGCAGACCATTGAGTCCCTATTGCTGACATCATACTCCATCCAAAACGGGACGGAGATTGATGTGGATGATATTGTCAGTTTGACACCGAGGCTGGCATATGCAAAGGCGGTCATCAAGGATGAGATTGAGTACCAGAAACAAGAGTCCGAAAGGGCGCATTAAATGACCCTAAAGGAGGCGGTTGAACATCTCCACCCAAAGCACCGCATAAACCTCGCTACGAGGCTTAGAATAGCCTCAAATGACATCATGAGCCACCTTACAAATGAGGTGGCTTTTTTGCGTCCGGAGCAAGGCCGGGGATACCCCCCTTCGATGCCTCATTTTCGACAGTCCGATTTTGCGGATTTCGTTTTCATTTTTTTCGTTCTGTATATGCACCCTACCCCACGCATATCGCAGTTGTCCCCCAAGTGGACAAGTTCAACCAACTGAAAAACAATAATTTGTCAAAAAGATATTAACATAGATGAAGTTGATAACTTTTTACAATAAAGTCCCTCAAATTCTTGGAGGTAAAGTACATTAACCCGTAACTTTGTATCAAGTTAATTTTAAACTTTTAAAATTTATGGCAAAAGATTTACTTTCAAGTGCGCTCGTTGAGACCATTGACAACATTGTATCCGAGCGTTTCCGCGTTTATGAGCGGAGTTTAGATGAACGAATCGGCAAGGCCGTTGAGGGTGTGACCCATCCAGCACCGATGATGACCCGTGCCGAGGTTGCAGAGTATTTGCATTGTAGCCTGGTCACGCTCCACGCGATGATGAAGGACGGACGGCTCAAGTACACCAAACTTGGTGCAAGCACCCGTTTTGACCGTTCCGAGGTCGAGAGGCTGGCACGCAATTCAAGGAGGGCGTAGTTATGGCAAAGTACTCCAAAAGAACAATCCCGATACGGGAGTACTTCAAGTTTAAGGACAGTTATTGGCACTCGGCCCAGACCCTTGATGCTGAGAGTCGGCTTGCCTATTACGATGCGGTGGTGAACATGGGACTATGTGGCATCCTCCCCGATGAGGACAAGCTGCCGGACGGTGCTTATCACGCATGGATGGACCAAAAATGGAGGCTGACTACATCGGTGAAGAATCACAAGAACGGACTCCAAAACAAGCCTAAGAATGTGGACTTTTCCACGGGCGAGATCACTGATGACACCGATGTTCCTGGGTGGGTCGCTCCCCCTTTCGCTACAAGCCAAACCGCAAGCGAAACCATAAGCGAAACCACAAGCGAGAGGGCAAGCCAAACCGTAAGCGACAACGCAAGCGAATTCAACGGTTACGGCTACCAGCCAAGTCAGCGGACTCAGCCATTCGGAGGTGTTCATGACTCAGTAACGGGCAGATTACGCGACCCAAACACCGGATTGTTTATTGATGACTAACAATGACTTACACCCACTCGCTATAAGCGAAATGCAGAGCGACTATGCAAGCGACATTATCAAAGCGCTCAACAAGTCGCACCATAATTCGCTGACCCTTTAACTAAGTAACTTTATAACGGAGTAACTCTATAAAGGTTTTGACGGAGTAACGGATTGACGGATGTTAGAGAGTATAGGTTTTGAGAGTGGGTGCAGAATGTTTCACGCGATGACAAAGAATGACATAAAGAACGCTCCTTGCACAGTATGGAGTAATTACGAATCGAACAAGGCCAACATCTGGCCGTTGTGGTATGTTCTAAAAAAAGTCCCACACTTCTCCCAGAACGAGTCACGCATCTCCAAGTTGAGGGGACTTGATGGAGAGGCAAGGCGAGACATCAAGCGTACGCTCCCCGTGTGGATGCCTGGTGTATGGACTGACAAAACGAAAGATGGCTTGCAAGAGTTTAGCGGTTTCGTTCAATTCGACCTTGACCATCTGCCGGACCCTCACGCTGCGAAACTCATCTTGCAGACAATACCGTCCGTTGCATTGGTGGCGGTGTCCGTTAGTGGTCGCGGACTGTATGGCTTGCTATCAGTCCCAGATGATGCAAAGGATGAAAGCCGATACCAAGCCTATTTTCGGGCGTTTTCAAGGCACTTAAAGGGTATGGGAATAGAGATGGATACCCAGACCATCAACATCAACCGTCTGCGCTTTATTTCGCTTGATGATGGCTTTTATATCCCGTCACGGTGCGAGACATGGACGGAGGCGGTTGAGGCTCCCCCTACCTCGGTCACGGTGTCATCCTCCCCGTCACCCTCATACACCTCAACTGTCACCCACACCGTCGACACCAACCGCAAGCAATACGGCTACGCACAACGGCTATCGTTCTGCCAGAGCCTGACCGACCAAGCACTTGCATTGGGAATCGATCCAGCACCGACCAAAACGCTGTGGTACACGATGGGCAGGAGCCTCGCATCGGACTTCCGTGAGGATGGTAGGGATATGTTCACCAGCTTGAGCGGACTATGGGAGAGCCAGCACGGTCACCAGACCGTCGACCCCGATGCGATGTTTGATGAGTGCATCCGACTTGCCGACCAATGGGAGGGCGGTTGCTTTGCCTTTCAGCGTATCATGCGAGATGCTGGGATAAGGCTTAAAAAGTAGTGTCGCGAGAGGGACTAATCCAATGCGCGAGTGTAAGCATTTATATCGCACATTTTTAGTTAGCGAGGATTAGAAACGCAGTTTTTCAGTCAGTAAAAAAATGTAAACACTTTTTGTATTTAAAATTTGTTAAAAATGAAGCGAAATGAGCATATAACCATTATCACGGACAAGAGGGCATTGGCACGCTATGATGCCGAAATACGGCTTGTAAACGGGCAAATTGCCACCCTTGCCGATTTGCTGAAGAACAACGGGAAACCATATGACAACCTAACCGTCTTATCGACCATTTTCGTAGACGGATGGCTCAAGTCACAAGATGAAAAACGGCTTGATGGAATCGGCGACCCTACCGTCCGGGGACTCCTTCGCGAGTTCGTTCCCTTGAGTATGCCGGAATCGTTCACCGATGAGGTTGAG
>JBGUGW010000226.1:0-2662 GCA_045111695.1 Candidatus Cryptobacteroides sp.
TCCCACCGCTGCGCTGCGCTTGCGGTCCCCCCGTTCACGAGGCCACGGGCGGCCACGGGTTTGTCGAGGCAGTCTGCTCCGATAGAAGCTATTTCTTCCCTGAGAGGATGACGCCGAGGACGATGGCGAGGGAGCCGACGGCGGAGAGCAGGGTCATCCGCTCGCCGAGAATGATCATCGATGAGATCAGCGTGAAGAAAGGGTTGAGATACACGTAGCAGGTGGCGGTGAAATTGCCAAGCTTGGCCATGACCTTGTTCCAGATGATGAAGCATGCCAGAGAAGCGATGAGGCCGAGGAAAAGGAGGTTCAGGATCACTGTCGGCTGCATCAGCGCAGCCGACACAGTCGCGCAGTCACCGTTGAAGAGGAACGGGATGATGGTCAGCAGGCCGTAGAAGAACACCTTGCGGGTGGCGAAGAGCGCGCCGTACTGCAGGGTCATCTGCGCCATGAAAATGCTGTAAAGGGCCCAGCAGATTGCAGCACCAATAGCGAAAAAATCGCCCTTCGGGGAAAGCTGGAGGGTCTGCCTGTCGAATACGACCATCGCCATGCCGCCAAGCGCGAGAATGGTACCCAGGACCAGAGGCCAGCCAAGACGGATATTCTCAAGCCCTTCCGCAATCCGGCCTTTCGCGAAACGCTTGATAACGAGAGTCATGAGGGCCGTGAAAAGCGGGGCGCTGCACACGAGGAACGCCACGTTGCATGCCTGGGTATAGACCAGCGCTGTATTCTCCGTCAGGAAATAGAAGGACCCTCCGGTGATGCCGAGGAAAACGAAAATGGCTTCGTCAAGCAAACTGTCGGCAAACAGTTCAGATGCCTGTCCCTTGCGGTACATGCAGACTGCCCAGATGCCGATATATGCGAGGATGAAGCGTACCGCGAAGATCTGGGCGGGAAGCAGGCCTGCCGAGATCAGCACCTTCGTGCTGACGAAAGTCACACCCCATATGGCGACGACAAGCAGGGCGAGGGCATGGAAACCCAGGAGGGATTTGTTCATTCGTTCGTTCTATATACGCCCACAAAGATAGTGTATTTCCCAAGAATTGTTTTATCTTTGTATGGATATAAAACAACAACAATGAAATACTTGGCAATTATTTGCGCTCTCGCAGCGGCAGTCACGGTGGCGGCCTGCGCCACAAAGTCGGTGAATGACCCCAATGTCGAATCCTTCAAGGCCAAGGGCGGCATGGTGGATATCAACTGCATCAGCCACGGCTCCATCTCCATCACTTACAAGGACTACATCATCCACATCGACCCGGTCGGCGGAAGGAATGCCGACTATAGTTCGTTCGCGAAAGCCGACCTTATCCTGATCACCCACGAACATGGGGACCATCTCAACAAGGAAACCATTGAAATGCTGACCAAGGAAGACACCCGCCTGATAGCCAACGCCAAGTCACAGGCCCAACTCGGCTATGGCGAGGTAATGGGAAACGGCGAGAGCACCAAGGCAGACAAGGGGATCACCATTGAAGCAACTCCGGCGTACAATACCACCGAGGGCAGGGAGCAGTTCCATCCCAAGGGCAACGGCAACGGCTATCTTCTGACCGTCGGCGGACTGCGTATCTTCGTATCCGGCGACTCCGAAGACATTGAAGAGTATACCAACCTCAAGGATATAGATGTGGCGTTCCTTTCTGCCAACCAACCTTATACGATGACCGTGGAGCAGTGCATACACGCGGCACAGGTCATCAAGCCCAAGGTACTTGTCCCCTATCATCTCAGCAACACCGACATGCAGGCCATCAAGGACGGACTTAATGGCTCCGGCATCGATGTCAGGCTGCACGAATCCCTCCGATAGCCGGACCGATGACTCACAGCAAAGCATTCAATATCCTGCCGGCAGCCCTGCTGACGGCCACCGTCATCCTGCTGGCACTTGCAGGATGCCAGCGGGGACTCAAGTACGACCCGAAGGATTATTCTCCGGAAATACAGTTCATCGACAGCCTGCGCAACAGCACGGGAGGCCCGGAATATCCTGACAACGTGACGGTTCCGGCGGACTCGCTGCTCAGGTCCTGGATAGGTTTCGCCGAGCGCTTCAGTGCCGGGGACTATGCCGGGGCATACGATTTCACGCAGGAGGACAACAACTTCAGCAACATCATCATCTATCTGCGCAACACCACCGCACAGTACGTGTTCTTCACCAGCGCATGGTCGGACGTCATTTTCAACATGAAGGCTTCGGAAGACTTCTACCGGGAAATGGATGACCTGCTGAATTTCAACCTGGCGATGGTCAAGACAGTCGTCGCAATGGGAGGAGAGGACGGTTATGTCCCTCCGCACTATACCGACCTGCTGCGCTCGATGGGCATGATCTACCGCCTGATCGGGGACCGTTCAGTCATGGATTCGTTCTGCGACGAGATATACAGGGGCTACATGGCCTGCGGATACGGCGACATCCCCAGCCGCCTGGCCGTGCTTTACTACAGGGTACAGTTCCTGAGCGACTACGGCGAGTCCGAGGCGGCCGTCCAGGAAGTGCGGGCATTCAAGGACGTAGTCCTCAATGAATGCCCGCCGGAAGAGCTGGCGTCATCCCTCGAGATTCTTGTCCAGCTGGAGGACATCGCCACCAATCCAAGGCCCGCTCCCCAGAGCGAGTAATCACCACGGA
>JBGUGW010000227.1:0-3537 GCA_045111695.1 Candidatus Cryptobacteroides sp.
CTCCAGAATCAAGGATAGGTCCCTTGGCCCAAAGCTTCGAGCGTTGGTCGACGCCGAAGCGGTGCTGTTCGTCGATGATGGCGAGTCCGAGGGCGCGGAACCGGACATCATCCTCGATCAGCGCGTGCGTGCCGATGAGGACGCCTATGCTGCCGTCCTCGAGGCCGGCGTGGATCTCGCGCCGCTCCTTGACGGTGCTGCTGCCCGTCAGGAGCGCGCAACGCACGCCGGTGCCTTCAAGGTACCGGCTTACATTGGCGTAATGCTGCTGCGACAGGACCTCTGTCGGAGCCATGATGCAGGACTGGAAGCCGTTGCCGTATGCGATGAGGCAGGTGAGGACGGCGACCATGGTCTTGCCGGACCCGACGTCGCCCTGCAGAAGGCGGTTCATCTGATGGCCGCTGGTAAGGTCTGCGCGTATTTCCTTGATCACGCGCTTCTGTGCGCCTGTGAGGTCGAAGGGGAGCTTCTTGTACAAGGCATTGAAAGCGTCACCGACCTTGGGCATGCGGATGCCGACTTCGCTGCGGCTGCGTATGTATTTCTGTTTCAGGAGGGAGAGCTGAAGGAAGAACAGCTCCTCGAACTTGAGGCGGTACGATGCCTTGAGCAGTGCATCCGCGTCCTGGGGGAAGTGGATGTTGCGGATGGCGAACTTTAGCGGGACCAGTTCTTTTTCACGCAGGATATACTCTGGAAGCGTCTCTTCGATCTCGGGAAGACATGCGTTGAGGGCGGCGGCCTGTAGACGGTTCATCACCTTGCCGGTGATGCCCGCATTCTTGAGTTTCTCCGTGCTCGGATACACCCCCGTAAGGGTGCCGACACCGGTGTGGACCTCGCCCGGAGAAGGGGGATTGTCCACCTCCGGGTGGACGATGTTCATCCTGCTGCCGAAAACCTGCGGTTTGCCGAAGAAGATGAAAACGCTTCCGGGAGTCAGCCTGTCCCAATTCCATTTGATACCCTTGAAAAAGACCATCTCCATCTCTCCCGTGCTGTCTGCTACGATCACGCTCAGGCGCTTGACGGCGTTGAAACGCAATGTCTTGGCTCCGGACTTGTCTTTCGGAATGTTATCGATCTCCGTACCCGCCTGGCTGCGCTGGATGAAAATCGAGCTGCCAGGGCCGTAGAGTGTGGCACGTATCACCCTGGCCATAACCTGCACATGAGCGACATCTGGAGTGATTTCGGCTATACGCTGGATGCTGCTCCTGTCTATATAGCGGAACGGATACAGGTGTATGAGGTCCTCGAACGTCTCGATCTGCAGTTCATTTTTCAGCAGCATCGCACGCTTTGGCCCCACTCCCGGCAGGTATTGGATATCCGACTTCAGTTGTGTCATGTTCTGGCACAAATATACGCATTTATCCTCAATTCCTTTCAACTAACCACACCTTCCTGTTCTCTTTTTCAGGGTATCAGTGGGTGCGGCGAAGCCAGGATACGATCAGGAGGATGGAGAGGATGGAACCGATGATGACGGCGACTATGGATGCCTCGGCACCGAAGGGACCTCCGGTGATGATGTCCGGTCCTGTGATCTCGGGGATAAAGAGGCTTTCTCCGGCATTCCCTCCCGAGACTGCGAAGCCGAGGATATTGCCCTGCATGTAGTTCCAGGCCCAGTGGATGCCGATTGGCATCCAGAGAGTGCCGGAATACTTGTAGGCGGCGCTGAGCATGATGCCGGCCTCAATGGCTATCGCCAGGCCGGCCCACCACGTGGCGCCTGGATTGGTCAGGTGGGCGGCTCCGAAAATGATTGCGGAGACGGCGAAAGCCACGACGGTGTTGAACTGCTCATCGATCATCTTGAACAGGATACCCCTGAATATGATTTCTTCGCACACTGCGACCAGGAAGAACATGGAAAGCGCCCTTATCTGGGGCATGAGGTCGAAACTTACATCCTTGATGCGGTAGCATCCTGCCATGGCGATAGTGCCGGCGACCAGTATGAAGTATATGATGCCGAGAAGGAATCCTTTTCCGGTCTCCGGAAGACATCGTCCGAGAGGCAAGCCATTGTTGCTGCTGCGGCCGCCAAGTCTGTCCCAGAGTCTCTCCCAAAGGGAGAAGAGTACGATCGCGCCTATTCCGAGGGCGATGGCGGCCGCCGCCTGGGCGCCGTTACCGGCCAGGCCGGCAAGGCCGCTCAGGCCCTGTGAAACGCCGTAATAGACTAAGAATACCAGGATGCCCAGCAGAAAGCAGGGAATCCAGAATAACAGTTTCGTCTTTCTTCCGGGTATCGACATATCAGCGTCTGACCGAAGCGATCTTGTTCCAGCGCAGTACGTTGGCTGCGATGATGATGCCGAGGACGATGGCGATCGTGACTTTGACTGCTGTGAATCCTGCGTTGAGGGAATCCGCCATCCGCTCGGAGACTACATAATACGAACTCCAGAAGACTCCTGCGCCCGGTATCAGCGGAAAGTCTCCGCAAATAAGGAATACCGTCCCCGGGCATTTCAGCCTGACGGCGAAGAAACGCGAGAGGAAGGCCACTATGGTGGAAGCGATAAGCGTGCCGCCCACGACGGAAAGGGGAGTGTAGCGGACTACCAGGAGGTATGCAAGCCAGCCCAGCATTCCCACGATGCCCGATGGAAGATAATACTCTCTCGGGACGCCGAAAAGTACGGCGAAGGATGCCGTGCCTATCAGGGCGGCGGCCATCTGGAACGGCAGGTGTGCAGTAAGAGGGTCGGTAAGCGTACCGCTAAGCTGAATCATGCTGCCTGCTATATAGCTGTGTATCAGGAAAGTCACGCATACTCCGATCGCTATGGAAAGGAATACGAGGACTGCGTCCAGCAGGCGGGTAATGCCGGCAAGATAGTCTTCGTTGGCGATGTCCCTCAGGCCATTTGTAAATGCAACTCCCGGAATGAGCGGTATCAAGGTCCCGATGATCATGTTGCCGAGATTGACGCCGAATCCCCACTTGTGGAAAAGTATGCACAGCAGCGTGCCCAATGCTCCGGAACAGATGTTTCCAAGGGCTTTTGACATGTTCGGGATACATACCAGCAGCAGAAAGAGGTAGACGGCAGTTCCGGCTACGAGGGCTGTAGCACAGTCTGCCAGGCTTCCTCCGAAAATAGCGCAGAACGCTCCGCTGCCCAGGGCAGCTCCAAGGAACTGCTCCCATTTAGGCTTGGCCGGCTTGTTCCTTATCTCGTCCAGGCGTTGCCTGGCTTCCTCAAGGGTATACTTGCCGGCGCTTATCTCACGGGACAGTTGGTTGACATCCACGACCTTGTCAAGGCGTGCTCCCTTGATGGGGATGAAATCCACGTTGGCATAAGAACTCCCGGTAGTGAAGATACCGTTGCTGAGTACGAAGAAATGCTCTTTGTCCACGCCGTAGGAACTCGCGATAATCTTCATGGTCTCTTCGACACGTGATATCTCAGCACCGTTTTCCAACAGCATGTGCCCGGCTTCGGCGGCAAAGGCGAGTATTTCGTTTGAGCGTTCGGTCGTCATGATTGCGTCCGTGGTGATTACTCGCTCTGG
>JBGUGW010000228.1:0-6558 GCA_045111695.1 Candidatus Cryptobacteroides sp.
GATACCGATGATGAGCGTGGTGGCGAAGCCCTTGATAGGACCGGAACCGAAGAAGAACAGCACGAGACCGGTGAGGAGGGTGGTCACCTGACCGTCGATGATGGCGGAGTAAGCGTTGCGGTAACCATCCTGGACGGCCTTGCCGATGCCCTTGCCGGCACGGAGCTCTTCCTTGATGCGCTCATAGATGATAACGTTGGCGTCCACTGCCATACCCAGGGTCAACACCAAACCTGCGATACCGGGGAGGGTAAGGACCGCTCCGAAAGATGCGAGGGTACCGAAGAGGAGGAGGACGTTGGTGAGCAGGGCGAAGTCAGCCACGAGACCGGCTCCCTTGTAGAAGAGAACCATGTACACGAGCACCAGGAGGAATGCCACGAGGAAGGAGATGAGACCCTTGCGGATCGACTCGGCACCGAGGGAAGGACCGACGACCTGCTCCTGGACGATCGTAGCCGGGGCGGGAAGCTTACCGGACTTGAGGACGTTGGTAAGGTCGGTGGCCTCCTCGACGGAGAAGTTGCCGGTGATGGAGGAGGAACCTCCGGTGATCTCGGTCTGGACGGTAGGATAGGAATACACGGTACCGTCGAGGACGATGGCGACCTGGCGGCCGATGTTGTCCTTGGTGATGCGAGCCCAGGTGTTGGCGCCCTCGGCGTTCATGGTCATGGAAACACCGGGAGTACCTGCGCCACGGCGGCTGTCATAGTCGACGCGGGCGTCGGTGACGACGGAACCGTCGAGAGGGGCCTTGCCGTCACGGGAAGAAGCCTTGATGGCGACGAGCTCGTACACATTGTCAGCGGCTACGTAATCGGTAGGCTTGACAGACCACATGCCCTTGAACTCCGGAGGGAAGATCTCGGCGACCTGCGGCATGGCAAGGTAGCGGTTGACAGTAGCGGTATCGATGGCGTTGGCGAAGCCGATGCAGGCGTTGCCGCGCATCTGGGAAGGGCTGAGGACGGCGAAGAGAGGATTGGCCTTCTTGTAGGCATCCAGCTCGGCGTCGCTGCTTTCCTGCTGGGCAAGCTCCTGGGCTACGAGGTCCTCGGCCTCGCTGACGGCCTCGGTTTCACCCTCGGCGGCCTCTTCGGCAGCCGGAGTCTCATCGGAAAGGATCTGGGCGAGGAGGTTGTTGGCCTCTACCAGGTAAGGATAGATCTCGGAATACTCGTAAGTGGTCCAGAACTCGAGGGATGCGGTACCCTGGAGGAGTTTGCGGACACGCTCAGGCTCCTTGACACCAGGGAGCTCGACGAGGATGCGGCCGGTGTTGCCGATCTTCTGGATCGAGGGCTGGGTGACTCCGAAACGGTCGATACGGTTGCGGAGGACGTTGAAGGAGTTGGCGACAGCACTCTCGGCCTCGGACTTGATGACATCGAGAACCTCGGCGTCGGTGGACTCGGGCTTGATCTGGTCACGCATCTCATAGGTACCGAAGATCTGGGCGAGCCTCTGGCCGCCGGAGACTTCGTTCCAAGCCTCTCCGAAGAGGGTGATGAAGTCAGAGGTGGAGTTGACGCTGCGCTCCTTGGCGAGAGCGAGGGCCCTGTTGAACTCGGGAGTCTGGTTGTCGCCGGCGAGAGCCTTAACGAGGTCCTCGAGCTGCACCTGCAGCATGACGTTCATACCACCCTTGAGGTCAAGGCCAAGGTTGATCTCCTTGGACTTCACGTCCTTGAACTTATAACCGAAATAAACTTTCTCGGAAGCGATGGAATCAGTGTACCATCTGTTCTGGTTCTTCCTGATGGAGTCGAGATAGAAAGCTCTCTCCGCCTCGGGAACCTTGTCGAATGCAGCTGAATTCATGACTGCGATGGCAGCTTTCTCGGCATACTTGTCGGCCTTCTTTTCCTGGATACGGGTCACCAGGGTAAAGGAAAGCTGCCAAATGCATGCTAGGGCGAGAAGAATAGCTACAAGCCTGATAGCGCCTTTACTTTGCATAATCTTTACTATTAATATTTAATATTTTGCACGTTTAAAAAGGTGGCGTTTTGCGCCACTTACTCAAAATAGGCCACAAATTTACTATTTTTTTCTTAGAAAGAAACTTTCTTCCAAGGAATTCTTATTTTTGTAGGACGTTTTGACCCCTACCGATAACGATGCACATTAGACTTTTACGGATTTTGGCGCTTGCCTTCATGCTTCTGACGGCAGCCCCTTTCATCCTTGATGCGCAGGTCACCGAGAACACGGTGACGACGGAAGGGGTCGACGACCGTCTCATGGCCAAGGTGGATTCGCTCCGCAGGGCCATGACGGAAGCTCCGGACCGCCGCCGCAGGGACATCTCCCGGAGGATTGCGGCCGCGGACTCCCTTTGTCTCGCCTACGATTTCCCCGCTGCGGCGGATCTCCTCGGGTCGGCCGCGGCCGAAGCCGATTCCGCCATGTCGCGCGCCATCGAGAAGTCCCTTCTTCGCGCGCAGGCGGGAATGAGCATGATGTCGCGCGTGTCGCAGGTACAGGTCGAGGCCAGCAAGCGCATTTCGCTGGAAGATTTCTATAGCATGTTCCCTGAAACGGCATGGAATGACGACACCCGGTTCCACTTTGCGGGACCGGACGGGCGTTCCCTGTATTTCACGGCCAAAGACCGTTCGGGAGCCGGCGGATACGACCTTTACGTCTCGCGGCGCAATCCCGTGACGGGACAGTGGAGCGAATCCGTCAACATGGGATTCCCCTACTCTTCACCATACAACGACCTCCTTTATGCGGATGCAGGCGACGGGAAGCATTCCATCCTGGTATCCGACAGGGGCTGTCCGGAAGACAGCGTGAACGTCTACGTATTAGTCTATGACCCGGTACCGCCCAGGAGGGCGGTCGGGGACGCGCGCCAGCTGCGCGCCATCGCGGGGCTGGAGCCTGCCAGGGGCAGGCGCACCCCGCCCCCTGCGCGCCGCGAGCGCACCGCCGTGGACATGAGCACCTACACGGCCGGTGCCGCCGCGGTGCGCGCCGTCAGGGACTCCGTCACGGCTTGCAGCCGAGAACTGAACGCCCTCCGGGCCGGACTTGAGGAAGCTGCAGAGGCTGAACGCGAAAGCTATGAGGCCAGGATTGCTGCCAAGGAGCAGGAACTGGCCGGACTGAGCGCAAGGTTTGAAGCGGCCTCCCTGGAACTGCAGGAGATAGAGCAGGCTTTCCTTGCGGGAGGAGTGACATCCGCATCATCCCTGATGCAACGGCCACAGGCGGCCGTTTCCGACAGCCTGACCACCGAGGTTTTCGTGGCGAATATTGACGGAGACATAGTGTTGATGCTCTCTGAAAACGGCGCAGGCAGGCCTGCGACCATCCTTCCCAGGGGCGTTTTCGGCGACTATGTCGAATTCCCCGTGACCCCTTCCCTGCGCGTACGCGCCGTCATCGACGGGGAGGATGCGCTCCCGCCCCTGGCCATGACCGTCATATACCTCCACACCGGTTCGGCTCCCGAAATCGTGGAAAGCGAAGATTCAACCGTCTATACCTCCGCTCCGGTCAACAGCCACGCCAAGGCCGAATCATTGATGATGGCCTTGCGTGCTACCGGAGTGTCCGATATTTCCCTTCTGGAAGACTAGCCGCGGGTGATGCTCGCGCCGAGCGCGTTGAGACGGATGTCGATGTCCTCGTATCCGCGGTCTATCTGTTCGATATTGTCAATGACGGACGTGCCCTTGGCGGACATGGCCGCCAGCAGCATAGCGATACCGGCGCGGATATCCGGCGAGGTCATGTTGTTCGCGCGAAGCTTGAAGCGGTGGTCGTGACCTATCACGACAGCCCTGTGCGGGTCACACAGGATGATCTGCGCGCCCATGTCTATCAGTTTGTCGACGAAGAACAGTCGGCTCTCGAACATCTTCTGGTGGATCAGGACGCTGCCCTTGCACTGGGTGGCTACGACGAGCATGACGCTCAGGAGGTCCGGCGTGAGGCCGGGCCAGGGAGCGTCGGCAAGGGTCATGATGGACCCGTCGATGAACGACTCGATCTCGTAGGACTCCTGTTCGGGGACGAAGATGTCATCACCCCTCTGTTCGAGCTTGACTCCGAGCCTGCGGAAACACTCGGGGATGATGCCGAGGTCCTTGTATGATACGTCCTTGATGGTCAGGGGCGACTGGCAGATGGCCGCCATGCCGATGAAGCTGCCGACTTCGATCATGTCCGGGAGTATGCGGTGCTCCGCCCCGTGCAGCTCCTTCACTCCGGTGATGGTCAGGAGGTTGGAGCCGATGCCGTCGATTTTAGCGCCCATGGCCGTAAGCAGGCGGCAGAGCTGCTGCACGTAAGGCTCGCAGGCGGCGTTGTAGATGGTGGTGACGCCCTCGGCCAGCACTGCCGCCATCACGATGTTGGCGGTACCGGTGACCGAGGCCTCGTCCAGCAGCATGTAGCAGCCCTTGAGGCCCTGCGGTGCGCTGAGATCGTATGCGCGGACTATGGAATTGTACTCAAGCGAAGCGCCGAGGCGGACCATGCCGTCCAAGTGCGTGTCCACCCTGCGGCGGCCGATCTTGTCGCCGCCCGGCTTCGGGAAGAATGCGCGGCCGAAACGGCTGAGGAGCGGGCCGGCGAGCATGACGGAGCCGCGCAGGGCCGCGCTCTTGCGCACGAACTCCAGGCTGCCGACATACTGTGTGTCCACCTCATCTGCCTGGAAGACGTACTCGCCTTTGGCGAGCCGGCGGACCTTCACGCCCATGCCTTCGAGCATGGCGATCAGGTTCTTGATGTCCAGGATCTCGGGGATATTGGATATCTTCACCTCCCTCGAAGTCAGGAGGACGGCGCTAATGACCTGAAGGGCTTCGTTCTTGGCCCCCTGCGGGACAATCTCCCCGCTCAGTTTGCGGCCACCTTCGATTGTGAACGTTGACATGGGCGACAGTATTAAAGATGTTCCACTTCCGGATGGAGTTCCACCCCGAACTTTTCCTTCACGGCCGCAATCACCTGATTCTCAAGGGAGACGACCTCCTCTGGGGAAGCATTTCCGCTGAGGTTGACGATGACGAGCGGCTGCTTGTCGTAGACGGCGGCACCGCCGAGCGTCCGGCCTTTCAGGCCGCAGCGCTCGATCATCCAGGCCGCCGGGACCTTCACCCCTTCGGGGGTGTCGTAGTGCGGTACCATGGCATCGGGGCCGGCCTCTGCCTCGATCCTGGCGAAATGCTCCCGGGAGATCACGGGATTCTTGAAGAAGCTGCCGGCGCTGCCGGTAACGGCGGGATCCGGGAGCTTCGCGTTGCGGATCGCGATCACGGCGCGGCGCACGTCGTCGGGCGTACCGGGCTGCCGGTCGCCCAGCGCCGCGCGGATATTGCCGTAATCGAGCTTCGGGCTGTATTTGCGTGACAGGCGGAAAAGGACGCTCGTGACGATGTAGCGGCCCTTCCCCTCTTCCTTGAAGAAAGAAGTGCGGTAGCCGTAACGGCAGTCGGCATTCTCGAAGGTGACCATGTCACGCTGCTCGAGGTCGAAGCAGTTGACACGGACTATGACATCCTTGGCCTCCACGCCGTAAGCACCGATGTTCTGGACGGCCGACGCACCAACTTCGCCCGGGATGAGGGAGAGGTTCTCCACGCCCCAGAGGCCCCTGGAGCACGCCCACTCCACGAAGGAGTCGAACACGGCCCCGGCGCCTACCTCCACCAGCACCTCGTCCTCCTCGACGCCCATCGGGCGCAGGAACTTGATGCCGGAATGCAGGACGGTCCCCGGCCAGTCGCCGGTGAAAAGGAGATTGGACCCCGCGCCCATGTGGAACAGCGGCTTCGGCAGTTCGCCGAAGTCCAGGCTGAAGATATCCTCCAGCGAGTCGTATTCCACGAAACGCTCGCAGGACACCTTCATTCCGAAAGTGTTCCTGCGGCTCAGGTCCTTATGGTTCTCCGTCCTTATCACTGCCTATTCCTTGACGCAGGTCTTGATCTGGAGCTCCTCGAGCTGGGTGTCGTCGATGAGGGACGGCGAGTCGATCATCACGTCGCGGCCCTGGTTGTTCTTCGGGAACGCGATGTAGTCGCGGATCGTCTCCTGCCCGCCGAAGAGGGCGCAGACGCGGTCGAAGCCGAAGGCGAGACCGCCGTGAGGCGGGGCTCCGAACTTGAAGGCATTGATGATGAAGCCGAACTTGTACTCGGCCTCCTCCTTGCCGATGCCGAGCACCTCGAACATGCGGCCCTGCATATCGGCGTTGTGGATACGTATGGATCCGCCGCCGAGCTCGGTGCCGTTCAGGACGAAGTCATATGCATTGGCGCAGACGCGCTCCAGGTCTTCTTTCTTATCGGAATAGAACCATTTCTCGTGCTCCGGCTTGGGGGCGGTGAAGGGATGGTGCATCGCGTAGAAGCGGCCGTCCTCCTCGCTCCACTCCAGGAGCGGGAAGTCGACGATCCACAGCGGGGCGAAGACCTTCGGGTCGCGGTAGCCGAGGCGGCCGCCCATCTCGAGGCGCAGCACGCCGAGCATGGTCTGCGTCTTGCGCTTGGGGCCGCAGAGCACCAGCACCAGGTCGCCGGCCTTGGCCTCGAC
>JBGUGW010000229.1:0-2267 GCA_045111695.1 Candidatus Cryptobacteroides sp.
GTCGTCGACGTGGATGGCGAGCTCCTCGCCGTCTCTCAGTTCACCCTGACCGCTTCTACCCGCAAGGGCAACCGTCCTTCGTACATACGGGCGGCCGGCCACGAGCTGGCTGTACCGCTCTATGAGCGGTTCTGCGCCCTTCTGGCAGAGGCCGCCGGCCGCCCCGTCCTCCAGGGCCGTTTCGGCGCCGACATGAAGGTCAGGCTGCTGAATGACGGGCCCGTCACCATTCTCATCGACTCCAGACTGAAAGAATAAACTATATCAACTATGGCACACAACATTACCCTCCCCCTTCCGAAAGGATGGGAAGTCGAGCAGGAAATCATAATGGAAAGCAACGAGGAAGTCGTCTCCTACTATGCTTATCCTGAAGAAGGGGCTTCGCCCGAGAGCGAAGGAGCCTCCATCGAACTCTATGTCGGCAACACGCCGGCAGATTCGGACGCCAAGATCGAGTGCATCAATTCGTACATGGAAGCCATCGGAGTGGACGAAGGCGAGGAAATCCCCGTATACCCGATCCCTTTCCTTGGCCAGGACGGATGGTACTACGATGCCGAGGACGACGAGGGTGCCCCCGTCATCCTCATCTGTGTCGAAGTCGTTCCGGGTACCCTTGTAATGGCAATCCTCGCCCATAAGGACGAGGAAAGCCTGGACGAGCTGATGAGCTACGTCGACGAAAATCTAAAGATCGACTAGATCTCTTCCTGACGGAAATAATCGAAATCCGCTGCGCCGCCAAGTTCCTTGGTGGCGTAGTTGTATAGTGCCGAACGGTAACCCGTGAAGTAATCGAGCGTATAACGCATCTGGAGCTCGTAATCGACAGGAGTCCAAGCGTTTCCGTCAAATGAATACGACATCTTTGCCTTGTCCACAGTGAAATCGTAGTCAAGACGCAGGCATACGGTCTCTCCCGCCATGGGAACACGAAGAATCTCGCCGTTGCGGTCGATGGCCACGAGGCTCTTGGAGCCGTCATCAGCGACCTGCACCTCAAGAGCGCAGAAATTGCTCTGGAAGGCGCAAAGGCCGGCATGATCGCCGGGCTTCATTGCACTAGCATCAAGCTTGGTCTCGCTGTAGCAGCCGGGGGTGACGGTGCGCTGCGTGAGGGTGTTGCGCGCGTCGGCGATGCGCTCCGCCAGCTGACCCGTGGTCAGGCGGAGCCAGCCCGGACGCGCGGTCACGGACCAGCAGCCGTCCAGCGGCTTGTGGTTCCACTGCCAAACGAGGTCGAGGTCCTTATTGTCCTTATAGTCGAACTCATCGCTGGCCCATACGCGATTCTCCCCGCTCTCGGTCAGCTGCACCTCGAACTCCTTCATCGGCACGCCGTTGTCGCCCAAGATCGGCCATCCGTCCACCCATGTGACAGGCTGCAACGTAGGGATGCGGCCGACGGCGCCGTGGTCCTGGAACATCATCGCGTACCAGTCGCCGAACTGCGTGTCGAAGATGGCGCCCTGCGCCACTCCGTCATTGCGTCCGTCGAACTTGCCCTGGAGGATAACCTTGCTCTCGTATTCGCCAAGGAGCTCCTTGCTGCGCCAGGCGGTCTCGGTACGGACCCCGCCGCGCGGCCAGTCGATCTCAAGCACATAGTAGTAATCTCCGATGTGGTATACATGCGCACCCTCGGCCCTGAGGTTGATGCCCTCGCGCGGCGAGGAAATCAGGAGCTGGTCCACTCCGCCCTCCTTGATGGCGGAGAGATCGGGCTCCAGCTCTGTGATGCGCAGGTCGCCGTTGCCCCATACACAGAAGACTCGTCCGTCCTCGAAGAGGAGCGAGGCGTCGTGCATCGCGCGGTCGATGACATTGCGCTCCCAGTAGCTGCTCTCTATGTCCTTGGTCCTGTAGACATAGGTCTTGCGCTGGTCGTTAGCAATGAACAGGGCGTAATAGACCCCGTCCACATACCTCAGCGTAGTGGCCCACTGGCCCCTGCCGTACGCATGCCTGCCTCCGTCGCGGAGATTGTAGATGTCGTCATCTTCAAGGTAATCATAGATATAGCTGACGATCTGCCAGTGCACCAGGTCCTTGGACTTCATGATGGGGGCACCGGGGCAGAAGTACATGGTAGTACTCACCATATAGTAGGTATCCCCTACTCTTATCACATCGTTATCCGGGATATCCGTTCCGGTCAAAGGATTGACACACAGTGTCGTACCGTGCTTAGGCGCACAAGCGGCCAGCAACAGGATGGCCATAGTCAGGCCGATGAGGATTCTTTTCATAATCGTTCAAGCGTT
>JBGUGW010000230.1:0-4464 GCA_045111695.1 Candidatus Cryptobacteroides sp.
GTCTCGAGCTTGCCGTAATTGACATAGCCTTTGTCCATTCCTTCATCTTTCCACTGACGGATGAGGTCGGGGATGAAATAGATGCCGGGCTCGTCCGTGACGACGTTGCCGGGGACGAGCGGCCGGGCCATACGGAGACTGCCGAGGCCCAGCTGCGAGGAACGCTTCTGGCCGGGGCCGTAGCCGACGATATTCTCACCGAGATCCTCCATATCGTGGACGTCCAGGCCCATGTTGTGGCCCAGTCCGTGCGGCATGAACAGGCCAGCGATCCCGGCCTCGACCATGCCGTCCAGGTCGCCTCTTACGAGGCCGAGGTCGGCAAGGCCCTGGAGCATCCTGCGGGCGACGCTCAGATGCACGTCGAGGTACGCAGTGCCGGGACGGGTGATGTCGAATGCGTGCTCATTGCACTCATACACGATCTGATATATGTCGCGCTGCTTCGGGGTGAACTTACCTCCGGTCGGATAGGTGCGGGTGAAATCCGAAGCGTAATGGGCGTTGGTCTCGAGACCGGCGTCTATCACAAGGAGCCTGCCGGGCTCGATGGGATACTCATGCGAATGGCAATGGAATATCTCGCCGTGCTGGGTGAGGATCGTGGCGAAGGACACGCCCCAGCCCTTGGCGAGGGTGAGCGCCTCCATGGCGCCGACGATCTCCTGCTCTTTCACCCCCAGGACGATGCCCTGGCGGGCAACGGTATGCATCTGCTGTCCGAGGGTGCAGGCGCGGTCCAGCTCCTCAACCTCGATGTCTTCCTTGACAAGGCGCATCTCGACGACGGCACGGACCATCTCCGCGGAAGCCGCGGGGCAGCCAGCCTTGCCCTTGCTGAAGGTGTCGTAAGGATCGATGCCCAGCAGGGAACCGAGCTTCATGGCGTTGTAATAACGCGAAGCCGGCAGGAAATGCACGCGGCGGCCGAGGGCGCGGGCACTGGCGACTGCGTCGTCCAGCGCGCCATACGGCGCGGAATGCGCCACGCCTACGCCTGCGGCGACCGAGGCCACCGACGGCATAGGGCCCATCCAGATGATGTCGTCGATGTCGACATCATCCGCAAAGACGGTCTCCTCTCCGCTATCCAGGTCGATGACCGCGGCATAGCGCGGGTCATCGATGCCGAAATAGTACAGCCAGCAGCTGTCCTGGCGGAATTTGTAACAATTGTCCCTGTACTGGGCCGGAGCCTCGACATTGCCCACGAAAAGGGCTATACCGTCCGCTCCCTGCGCTTTCATGCTGTCAATGAGCGTCTGACGCCTCCTGACATATACGTCCTTTGCAAACATAGTAAAGCAAAGATAGGGAATAAAGACGGTATTTCCGAAAAATGTCAGATTATTCCGAACGTCAGGTACACGTCCCCGAAGTGTCCTTCGACGTTGTTGTTCTTCTCCAGGTACTTGCGCGTAAGCTGCCCGCGCCAGACTATGTCGTCGCGGGAGTTGAACGGAATCTCGATTTCGAAGCCGTAGCCCCTAGACTTAATCTTAACTTGGGCGGAGCATTTCCAGGTGGTCAGGGTGCCGCCGTCATCCTCGGTGATCATGAAAGCGAGCGACTCCAGCTGCTCCGTCCATTCGGACACTATGACCGCGTTGAAAGGGATCTTCTGCCCTATCTGGCTGCGCTTCACGACGACGAGGAAATCCGTGATCGAAGGCGAATACAGCCTCATCTCAGCTTCGGTTGTGGCATAGAAATCCTCGACGCTCCCCGCCTTGACCCAGAACTCACTTGCACCGGCGAACCATGTATCATAATTCCTCGTCGCCTCAAACTCTTTGAGGATCAGGGTCCTCGGGGCTTCGTACCCGTCGGCCTTGGTATCCTTGCTGATGACGATGGAGCCGCCCTTGCCCCAGTCGGGATCCTGGCGGCGGAGCATCTCGATGGTCTGGTAACCGCAGTCGTCGTTGCGGTTCATGACCCATACCGGACGCTCCATCGCGGTCCTTTCCGAGACAACGACTTCCTTTACCGTTCCGTCTTTACGCATCTCGTAGCCGATGTTGGCGGTCATGCCGTCGCCGGGATCGAAAGTGATGACAGGCAGGCTCGAGCCATCCCAATCTTCGGAATATGGCCAGTATATCTGCGCGTCCGACTGCGTCAGGACGGAAATATACTCGGCGGCGCTGCCGGGCGCGGGCAAGACCGCATCGGCCCGCGTGACGTACGCCTGCTCGAGATAGTCCTCGAGCAGGCTGCGGAGCGGGCGTTTCCACCGCCCGGAGGCGGCCTTGGTGGCGGCATCCGCCGCCCCGACGCCCGCCCCGGGCGACTCGAACAGGTCCGCCATCATGTATTCCTCGTCATAGCCGTTCTCCAGCGACGAGCTCACTGCAGCATAGACCTCTTCGAGGTGCTCCTGCTCAAGGGGAAGCCGGGAAAAGATGTATGCCAGTTCCTCAAGGGATACCGGCGAAGGGTCGTCCGGTTCGTCCACGACCGGGAATTTCTCGCAAGAGGACAGTGCCGCCGACACAATCAGGAGCAGCAGTGCCTTGACCGCCGTCCCGCAAAAAGACAGGTTTTCCATAGTTCCTTCGTTTCAAAAAACACTTACTGCAAAGGGAGCACTATTTATCCGTTTACACAAAATGGAAACGGATAAAAAAGAAAAACGGCCCCGTAGGGCCGTCAAAGACTGTTTTTCGTAAGGAAAGTGACTTGTTTTTCTATAAAAACACTATCCCGTTATGCCTTGGAATGGACGATTAGAAAGAAACACGCCAGCTGAAGTTCGGCATAATGGGCAGCAAGGCAATCTCCTTCCATGATTCTGTATCTGTGTCAAAGTACAACATAAACGGATTGAAGTGATTCGTGACATTGCAAACGCCCAGACTTACCTTATGCTCCGCCCGACCCGTCCGGAAGTCGAACTGATAGCCTAGGTCCAGGCGGATGACAGTCGGCATCCGGTAATTGTTCACCCCGGAGTAGTATTTCGCTTCGAATTCCTTTCCCGGCAGGGGCATCGGATACGTTTCCGGCGCGCCGTTCTCCCAGTGGCCGCTCTGCAGGATGAACGTGGCGCAAATGCCTTTCCACTGGGCCATCGCGTTCAGCACGTGCGGACGGTCGAAACGTGCGTGGAATGGACGGCCACCATTGGTCTCTGCAAAGTCGTGACGCGTCGTCTCCGACAGCGTATAAGCCAGACGTCCATAGACGTCGTCGCCCTGATATTCGTACAGGAACTCCAGGCCGCGGGCCGTCCCCTTGCCGAAGTCCACCTGGTCCTCCCAGGCCGCCAGCGCCCCGCTGAACAGGCTCTGCGCGTATTTGTAGTAGATCAGGCCACCCATCGCCTTGTAGAACCCGCCCAGCGACACCGAGTGGTCGCCGGCCTTCACCGTCAGGCCCACATTGCCCTGCAGGGCGCTTTCCGGTTTCACTTTCTCCCCAGACGGCACCATCATATCCAGCGACCAGCCCACGGGCATACCCTCCAGCGTGTGGTAATACTGCACCATCCGGTCGCCGGTGACCTCCAACTGTAGCCAGTCCGTTAGGTTCATCCGGGCCGACAGGCCCCCCTCCGGATCGAAGCGCCCGCCGGAGCCCATCATATTCCGGTAGTAATGACCCCGGGCCACGGCCTTCACTGTAAGCCGGTCAGGGATGACATAGTCCGCCTGCATCCATACCGTCGCGAGCAGCGTGTTCGTGATGTTGTTCTCCGCAGACACCTGCCCGGGGGCGAATTGCGCCCAGCGCACGTTCAACCCCTCGCTTGCCGACAGGCCCCCGCCAAACGTGTGCCGCAGGTTTCCCGCCAGGGCGTATTCCCCGACGAGCGAGCGCAGCGACAGGTTGTTCTTCGTTCCGTGATACCACTTCTGCTGTTCCTGGCTGGTCCCGTAGCGGTTGGCCGAGGCCATTACCTCCAGCCGCAGGTTATCCCTGTAGTGGCGGAAGCGCATCAGCCCAAGCAGGTTGTTCCAGCCCATAACCTCGTGCGAGAAGTCCGGCGTATCGAAGGCGTAGCGGTCCATACTTCCAAGAACAGACGTTTCCAGGAAGCTCCGCACACCCGCCTGCCAGCGGAGTTTCGCATACACGTCGCCCACGCTGGTGGTGAAGTTGTCCAGGCCGTTCACCAGGTCCGGGAGGAATTTCCGCAAGGCACGGAACTCCCAGGTCAGCGGAGAATAACGCAGCGAAAGGAGATAGGACAGTTTATTCCCGAGGGGGCCTTCCGTCCCGGCGCTCACGAGGAAATTGTTCAGTGCAACGCTCGTCTTCCAGGTGTCCGAGGGTGTTTTGGAAACCATCCGCAGGTGCGCCGCTGTGAAGTTGCTGTCCCCGCCGTCGAAGCCGCCCTTGGCCAGCGACGCGCTCTCCGTCGCCTCCGTCGGGATGATGGTCGTGAGGCCCAGAATGTGCGAATAGCCGTACACCGGCACGCCGTCCAGCGAGAAGAGGTTGTTGCCGGAGCCGCCTCCC
>JBGUGW010000231.1:0-2688 GCA_045111695.1 Candidatus Cryptobacteroides sp.
GCCATCCAGATCGACAACATGGGGAACGTGCAGCAGCTGCAGCAGGATCCCCCCGCACAGCAGGCCTCGGTCTCCCAGGCGAACAGCCTCGCCTCGCAGAACTTCGAGAATGCGATGAATTCCATGAACAACAATCCAATAAAACGTACAAGATCATGATTAAAAGCAAAGTAACCGTCATCGGGACCGTGACCCGTTCCGCTGACATCAAGAACGGCCGCGATGGGCAGCTGTTCATTTCTTTCGGCATGCGCGTCCGCCTCGGAGACGGGGATGACGCTGCGGACATCGACATCAGCGTTGCCTACGACGGCGATGACGAGGATGCCCTGTTCACGAACAAGGACGACCGCGTCAAGGTCCAGGGCGTGATGACCTTCAAGAAGATGGGCGACCAGACCTACTACAACCTCTCCGCCGAGAAGATCAAGCACGACGTGACCGAGGCCGACGCCATCAGCGGCACCCTCCAGTTCAAGGGCACGCTCGGTTCAAAGGGCGTCATCCAACGCCAGGGCAAGAAGGGCGCCTTCCGCCACTTCGACGCCTACAGCGCGGAGAAGGTCGGCGAGGACCAGTATTCCTACATCTGGGTGCATTTCGTTGATTTCGGTGACGACCAGCGCGTCTGGATGGGTCCGAAGACCAAGATTAGCGCCGAGGGTACGCTGGAGCTCCAGCCCTTCCACGACCGCGTCAGCATCAACTGCCGTGTCGACTCCCTCTCCAAGTGGAACAAGGACAACAACAATCGCTAAGGACTATGGCACAGGACAAGAAACAAGACAACGACCATCTGTCTGCAGCCGACAAGGCCCTCTTGCGGTTCACAGAGCTGATGATCGACAAGATCCAGACGCTGCAGGGAGACTGGAAGAAGCCCTGGTTCGCCCCGGGCGTCACCCAGCCTCCCCAGAATCTGTCCGGGCGCCACTATAACGGCGGCAACTCCCTGATGCTGATGCTCCAGGCGGAGAAGATGGGGTACGAGATTCCCGTGTGGGCGACCTTCGACCGCATCACCAACCTGAACTTCGTCAAGGACAAGAACGGCAACGTGTTCTATGCCCGCGACAAGAACAACAATAAACTCCCGCAGGTGAGTGTCAATAAGGGCGAGAAGTCCTTTCCCGTGTTCCTCACTACCTTCACCGTGGTGAATCCGGAGACCAAGGAAAGGATCCCTTACGACGATTACAAGCAGCTCTCCAAGGAGGACCAGGCCAAGTACAAGGTCTATCCCAAACTCCAGGTCTACAATGTGTTCAACATCGCCGCACAGACCAACCTCGAGGTGACCCGTCCGGAGATGTACGAGAAGCTCAAGGCCCAGGCAGCCGGCCAGATCCAGCAGCAGGGAGACCTCAAGAGCCATCCGGTAATCGACCTGATGATCGACGAAAACCTCTTCTTCTGCCCTATTAACCAGGTCAAGGGAGACAAGGCCTACTACTCCCCTTCTGGCGACCATATCGTCGTACCGAAGCGCGAGCAGTTCGTCGACGGTGAGGCCTTTGCCACGAACACCCTTCACGAGTGCGCTCACGCCACGGGTGCGGATTCCCGACTGGACCGTCATCTGGGCGGGCATCCCTTCGGCTCTCCGGAATACGCACGGGAGGAATTGATTGCCGAGCTCTCTGCGGCAGTCATATCCAGCCAGTACGGGATGAGCAAGCATATCAAGAGCGACAGCGCCCAGTACCTGAAGTCCTGGCTCGGTTCCCTCCAGCAGGGTCCGGAGTACCTGAAGAGCGTCCTCGGCGACGTTCGGCGCAGCTCCGGCATGATCATCCAGCGTCTCGAATCCATCCAGCAGGAGATGGCCAGGGGCGAGGAAGCGGACTATGGGAAGTTTCGATCAGCGAAGGTAGCAAGCCAGCAGACCGTGTCGGAGCCTCAGGCCCAGGCGGCCAAGGAGGCCCAGCCTGTCGAGCAGGAGGAACAGCAGCAACACCACTACCACGGTCGCGCTAGATAATGTCCAAGAAGAAAAAGAAGGACAAAGGTGTCCTTGAATACGTCTCGCCCAAACACAGGAAGGACGTAAAGGCACTCATCCGTGAGCTAGGATTGGAAGTAGTCTCAGTTGAGAGGGGTCAGGATGAGAGTTGTGATGACCCCGGCAAATGAAAAGCCGGGGTCGTTATGCTATTCAGCGGAATCGAATTTTGGTAGAATGTCAATTGTCGATAGAATTGCGCGAAGGCGCTCATCGATGATGGACGGCTCGAAATGGCCTTCTATGAGAACTTGCGCCAGGACGTTATGGTCCTTCCCTTTCGGGGAGGTATAGTGCTCCGTGACATGGTAGAAGCCATCTACCCCTTTTTCATATTTTAGTTTCTTGACCCACCAGCCTGAACGGGTGATGTAGTACCACCCGCCAAGTAGATAAGGTGCATAACGCGCTTCCCAACTAGGATCGTACCCCTTCGTAAAGATGACCATTTGCTCTTCCGAAAGAGGAATGTCAGGTACATCTTCCTTCTCCCAGAGAGGAGAATTCTGGATTTGCCATAACAAGGTATGATGTAGTCGGGCCATCGCCCAAGTATCTTTGTCGTTCCTGGCAAAGTACAGATCGTGTTCGATGTCTGGAATCATATCAGAGTGGGGCTAGTCTTTGATTCCTTTGATGAAGGTTTGACCACAGTTGATGCATTCGTAGTCTGGGCTCTCGAGACC
>JBGUGW010000232.1:0-2827 GCA_045111695.1 Candidatus Cryptobacteroides sp.
TCGGATGCGCTCAGATGGGCGTCGGCCAGGGCCTTGCGGCAAGGCTCGATGGTCTTCTGGAACAGCGAGTCGCAGAGCATCTCGAACTTGGCGCGGCTGAGGGTCTTCACAAGGTGCTTCGGAATACCGTCGACCGGCATGATGTAAGGCAGGTTGATCTCAGTGGAGGTCTGGTTGGAGAGCTCGATCTTGGCCTTCTCGGCAGCTTCCTTGAGGCGCTGCAGTGCCATGGGATCCTTCTTGAGGTCGATGCCGTGGTTCTCGCTTGCGAACTCCTGTGCAAGCCAGTCGATGATGACCTGGTCGAAGTCGTCGCCGCCGAGGTGGGTGTCACCGTTGGTGGACATGACCTCGAAGACGCCGTCGCCGAGCTCGAGGATGGAGATATCGAAGGTACCGCCGCCGAGGTCGAAGACTGCAACCTTGGAGTTCTTGTCCTTCTTGTCAAGTCCATATGCCAATGCAGCCGCGGTAGGCTCGTTGATGATGCGCTTGACATCGAGGCCGGCGATCTTTCCGGCTTCCTTAGTGGCCTGGCGCTGGGAGTCAGAGAAGTATGCGGGGACCGTGATGACGGCCTCGGTGACCTCCTGGCGGAGATAGTCCTCGGCAGTCTTCTTCATCTTCTGGAGGATGATTGCAGAAATCTCCTGAGGCGTATAGAGACGGCCGTTGATGTCGACGCGGGGGGTATTGTTGTCACCCTTGACGACCTTGTAAGGTACGCGGGCGATCTCTGTCGAGACCTGGTCGTAGGTCTCGCCCATGAAACGCTTGATGGAGTAGATGGTATTGGCCGGGTTGGTGATGGCCTGGCGCTTGGCGGGATTGCCGACTTTGCGTTCTCCGCCGTCGGTGAACGCCACTACGGAAGGAGTGGTACGCTCGCCTTCATTGTTGATGATGACGGTAGGCTGGTTGCCTTCCATGACCGAAACGCACGAATTGGTGGTTCCGAGGTCGATTCCGATGATTTTTCCCATAATATTACGTCTTTATTGTTTTTTCATTCCTGTGCGGACACTTCATCCGCGACACCGCTTTGTCTATCTAAAGCTGTGCCATTCGATTCCGCTGACATTTTGGCAGAAAAATTCATATCTTTGTGGCAGAAATGTACTACAGAACACTATCCGACGAAGAACTGCGGGACCTGGAAGGCAGGATCCTGTACGAGGACAACCACCTGCTGGTCGTGAACAAGCGGGCGGGCGAGATCGTACAGGGAGACAGGACAGGCGACGAATGCCTGGCGGAGACCCTCAAGGCCTTCGTCGCGCAGCGTGACGGCAAGCCTGGACAGGTATTTATGGGTATCCCGCACAGGCTCGACCGCCCTGTCAGCGGGATAGTGGTGTTCGCCAAGACCTCGAAGGCACTTGAGCGCCTCACTGCGATGTTCCGCGAAGGAGAGGTCCACAAGACATACTGGGCGCTGTGCTGCGCGGCCCCGTCAGTGCCTGAAGGCGAACTTGAGGATTGGCTTGTGCGCAACGAAAAGATGAACAAGACATTCATTGCCAAGGCCGGTAACCGCGAAGCGAAACTCGCCCGCCTACGCTACCGTTACCTCGGCCCTACCGAGCGCTATCACCTCGTTGAGGTGGAACTCCTCACCGGCCGTCACCATCAGATCCGCTGCCAACTCGCCGGCATGGGCTGCGTCATCAAGGGAGACCTCAAGTACGGCGCGCCGAGGTCCAATCCCGACGGGGGCATCTCCCTGCATTCGCGCCACATCAGTCTCGTCCATCCTGTCAGGAAGACTCCCCTGGAACTAACCGCTCCCCTGCCCGCTTCATGGCGCGGCATGGAATCCTTCGTCTGACAGTCATTTCCCCTCATTGTCCGTACCCCCGGGATGGAGATGCTCCATGGCCTGGAGCGTGCGCATGTATTCGCTCGGAGTATCGTTCATGAACAGCTTGAACGCCATGTTGAAGGACGCCACCGAGTGGAATCCCGACGTGAGCGACAGCTCGGCCACCCTCAAGCGGTGGTCCTGCTTCATCAGCGATACCGCATACTGGATCCTGTAGCTGTTCACATACTGGCAGAAATTGTGGTTGGATTTGGTATTTATGGTCTTCGAAAGCATTCCTTTGTTGGTCAGCATCTCCCTTGCGAGTTCAGCCAGCGTGAAGTTTTCGTCCAGATAGGGTCGCTCCCTCTGCATGTAAGTCTCGATACGCTGGAAGAGCAAGTCCATCCGCTGGTCCTCGTCCAGGGAACCGGTTTCAAGCTTCCGGATAGAGAGCACGGCAGGAAAACGCAGTATGCGGCTGCCAAAGGAGGACTGGAGGTACAGGAAGGCATAAAGCAGCGACAGGACCAGCGCAATGGCCAGAAGCGCTCCGCGCGAAAACGGAACGCTTACGGAGCCGAGCGCCACGACCACGGTACCCGAAAACCCCAGGACACGGCAGCACACTGCATTCTTCGGTGAAATGCGCCCGGATCCGGGGAGTGCCTCCCGCCTGCCGCGCGACCACGGGAGCCATTCCCCGAAAGGGCCTGCGGCCAGGAGGAAAGCGGCGGAAATGGTCGTGAACGTCGCAGGATTGACGGGGAAACGGATCCCTGACGCATCCAGGGCACTTCGAGCCAGGCAGGCCAATGACAGCAGGGCTGCCATGAAAGGGAAGCGGTCCCTGGGCTGAGGGACGGTAACGGACTGAAGCAGCACGGCGTTGCAGAACAGGAGGTCGGCGGCAAGCAGGAACGCAGTGATCCCGTTACACGCATCAAGTGAGACAAGCGCCATAGGGAGGATGTCCCTGGCAAGACGGAGTCCGCGCTCCTTCAAGCCCCACATGCGTTTGCCCGG
>JBGUGW010000233.1:0-1803 GCA_045111695.1 Candidatus Cryptobacteroides sp.
TCCGCGAGACGCGTGTCGCGGATGAACACGAATCCCTTGATCTTGCCCGCCTCGGCGGAAGCGGAGATGCCGAACGGCACCGCGAACGAACTTACCTTGCCTGTCGCCAGGGACATCCTTGCGGCAAAGTCCTGTGCAACCGTCCGTGAAGCCTCATCGAAGGCTGCGTCACAGTTGACGCTAGCTCCGATGGCCTTGAAGGTCCCGCCCTGCAGCTCGATGCTCGCGGGCTGCGGGACGATGCGGATGACCGGCTCCTTGGCGTAAACCGCCAGTGGCAGCAAAAACAGAAGTATTGCAAGAGTTGTCCGTATCCTGTCCATGATAGAGTATTATAACGGATGCTAAGATAGTCAAAAAAATCAATACAGCAGCAGGCCCATGACTCCCGCAAGGACGATCAGCAGGATGGGATTGACCTTGAACTTGAACGACGCCAGGAAAGCGGCCGCGAACAGGCACCAGCTCTTCCAGTCGGGGAAATTCTCCTCCACAACATGCAGGGACGGCGCGAAACCGTTCCAGTGCACCTTGAACATCAGGATGATGGCAGCAGCGCCTATCAGGCCTACCACGGCGGGGCGGATGACGCTCATGACCCCTTCGAACATGGGACTGCCCTTGACCTTGTTGTAGAACCTGACCAGCAGCAGTACGATGATAAAGGACGGCAATGTGATCGCCAGCGTAGCGGTGAGCGATCCGATTATGCCCATCAGATGCCCGGCTCCGGTGGCGGTCACGACATCATAGCCCACGTATGTGGCGCAGTTGATGCCTATCGGACCGGGGGTCATCTGAGAGATAGCCACGATGTCGGTGAAAGTGCTTTCGGTCAGCCAGGCATGCTCGACCACGACTTCAGCCTGGATGAGCGAGAGCATGGCATATCCTCCTCCGAAAGTGAACATCCCTATCAGGAAGAAAGACCAGAACAGTTGTGCGAGCAATGCTATCATCCCCTTCCCTCCTTCGCTTTATGCTCGCGGTACATAGTGACGGCCAGGGCCAGCACGATGAGCACGAGCAGGATGTATATAGGCGATAATTTCAGGACCGCCACGGCGACTAGGGCCGCGGCGGAAATGACCCAGGCCCACCAGGTATGGTTGTTCTTGAGTGCCATGTTGATCATCGGTACGGCGATGAGTGAGGCCACCACAGGACGTATGCCCTTGAAGATGCGTATCACCACGGGAGAATCCTTGAACGAGGCGAAAAGCATCGCGATGACAAGGATGGCGATAAAGGATGGCAGGATCGAACCGAGCGTCGCGACAATGCTACCCTTTACTCCCCTGAGCTTGTAGCCGGCGAAGATGGACATGTTCACGGCGAGCACTCCGGGAGCGCTCTGAGCCAGTGCGATGATGTCCGGCAGTTCGTCGTCCCCTATCCATCCGCGCGAGTTCATCTCGCGCTGGATGATGGGGATCATGGCGTAACCCCCGCCTATGGTGAAGGCCCCGATCTTGGCGAAAACGCCGAATATTTCCAACAGTGAAACCTGCTCTTTCATCCTCGTATCTCCTTTGGGGAAACAAAGATAAGGAATTGCTTCCTAATGATTCAGGGAAAGGGAGTTTTTTTGCCTTTTTTGTCAAAAAAAATTTGCTGGGAAAGAAAAAGTAGTTATCTTTGCAGCCCGTTTCGATGGAAGCGGCCAGTTGTTTGACAATATTGAAAGATAAGTACAAGCAAGTACCGAGAACAAGAAAGAATCGAGAGCGTTGATTTCTTTGATTTAGCGTCAGGACAGACTAGAGTTATAAGAATTATACAAAGAAGAGTTTGATCCTGGCT
>JBGUGW010000234.1:0-2322 GCA_045111695.1 Candidatus Cryptobacteroides sp.
ACCGTGATGCCCTTGAGGGGATCCAGCGTGTTGCAGTCCTGTACGGTGCCGGTCAGCATGAGGGAGTCGATGGTACTTCCTGTGGAGAAGACATAGGTGAATCCGGGGAAGACGTTGCCTTCGTTGTTGTCCGCCAGAGCGTCGATGAAATCGAGCGTGTAGGTCATGTCCGGCAGCAGGTCCTCCTCGAAGGTCACCACCACAGACTTGCCCTTGATCCTGCTCTTGGGCGGGCGGGACTGTGGAGGGGAAAGTACGATATTGGAAGCCTTCTTGATGTTCACGTACTCGTCGAAGGTGAAGGTGAAGGTGGTACCATGCACGGGTACGTTCACCGATTTGTGGCTCGGCGAGAACTTGACGATCCTGGGAGGTATCGTATCCTTGGCACCGCCGGACGGGGCCTTGGTGGTGTTCGCGCACGAATGCGAGAACATCATCGAGCCCAGCACCAGCGCCACGGGGATGGCCGGGAAAAACCTTGACAATATACTTCTCTTCATCATATGTCGGTTCTGACGATCTTTTGGATGCCGTCGATGCGGCCCAGGTTCTGGATGATCGAGTCGAGCACTTCCTTGTCATGGACGAGGATCTCGATGTAGCCCTCGAATATCCCGTCCTCGGATCCGAGGTATACCTTGCGCATGTTCACGCCGAGTACTTCGGAAATGTAGTGCGATATGGAGTTCAGCAGGCCGACCTTGTCGATGCCGCGGAGGGAAATGCGTACCGGGAAAGCCTGGCTGCCGTCCGACATGTCCCATTCGGGAATGACGACCATGTCTCCGTACTTGGAGGCCATGCTTCCTGCCACGGAACAGGATTTCTTGTGTATGGTCACGACGCCGTCCGGCGTGCGGAAACCGAGGATGGGGTCGCCGGGGATGGGATTGCAGCAGGAAGCCAGTACGAACCTTCCGCCACCAGGTATGTCCGTCTTGACTTTGATGTGCTCCGGACGAAGGGTGGTGACGGGTGTCACTTCGGGGAAGATCGCCTTCACGATCGTCCCCGGCTTGATTACTCCGAGCCCGAGACGGAAGTAGAACTCGTCGACGTCACGCACCTGGGCGGTGATGAGGATGCGCTGGACATTCCTCTTGGTCTTGGGTATACCGTTGCTCGACAGCTCGTTCTCGAACATCTGGCGCCCGCGCGCGGCGATCTCCTCGCGATTGTCCTTGAAGCTCTCTATCACGATGTTGCGGGCGTGGCGGGTGACAAGGAACTGCAGCCACTCCATCTTCGGGCGGGCGTTCTGGGCAGTGATGATCTCGACCTGGTCGCCTGTATGGAGCACATACGAGAGCGGGACGAGCTTCATGTTGACCTTGGCGGCGATGGCCTTGTTCCCGATATGCGTATGGATGAGATACGAGAAATCCAGCGCTGTAGCGCCTTTCTGGATGGATTTCTGTTCGCCCTTTGGGGTGAACACTATGATGTCGCTGCTGACAAGGTCGTTGTGGATGATGTCCAGAAGCTCGAGGGCTCCGACGTCGGGGCTGACGAGTATCTCCTTGACCTTGGCCAGCCATTTGTCCATCTCGCTGTCGTTCTCGCCGACATAGCCTTCGTTCTTGTACGCCCAGTGGGCGGCGATACCTTTCTCTGCGATGTCATCCATGCGCTTGGAGCGGATCTGCACCTCGATCCAGATGCCGATCTGGCTCATCAGGGTACAGTGCAGAGCTTCATAGCCGTTGCTCTTCGGATGACGCACCCAGTCCCTTACGCGGCTCGGCTGGTACTTGTAGATACCGGTGATGATCGAGAATATGTGGTAGCACTGGTTGCGCTCGGTCTCCTTGGAGTCCGCCGGCGGAGTGAAGATGATGCGGACAGCATACAGGTCGTAAACCTGCTCGAACTCGACGTTCTTCGTCCGCATCTTGTTCCATACCGAGTAGGGGGTCTTGATGCGTTTCTTGATCTGGAAATCGAATCCGGCGTCCTTGAGGGCGGCGGAGATCGGCGCAATGAACTCGTCGATGCTCTTGTCCTTGTCCACGACGCTCTCATCGATGCGCTGCAGGATGTCGCGATAAGCCTCCGGTTCCTTGTACTTGAGCCAGATGTTCTCCATCTCCGACTTGACCTCGTAGAGACCGAGGCGGTGGGCGAGGGGTATGAAGATGAACATGGTCTCGCTCAGGACCTTGTCACGCTTGTGCTCGGGCATGAACTCGATCGTGCGGCAGTTGTGCAGGCGGTCGGCAAGCTTGATCAGGACCACGCGCGGATCATCGTTCAGCGTGAGGAGGATCCGCTTGAAATTCTCTGCCTGAAGGCTCTGGGCGCTGAGGTCCTTGTTATCGT
>JBGUGW010000235.1:0-5059 GCA_045111695.1 Candidatus Cryptobacteroides sp.
AGCTTCCAGAAGCAATGCAACATTTCCCCTTCGGCTTTCGTAAAGCGAATCCGGCAGGAAAAATAGTCTTTAGATCACCTCGAAAGCTGCAGCCTTGAGGTCCTCGTCCCTAGACGAAGAACCATAGAGGAGCTGGTACTTGCCGGGCTTGACCGAAAGCTCGTCGATGCTTGCGTCATAGTACTCGAAGGCGCCCTTGTCGAGGGTGATCTTCACGCTGACCTGCTGGCCGGGAGCGATGTTGACGCGCTTGAAGCCCTTGAGGGACTTGATCGGAGCATCGGGATTGTCAAGACTCTTCACATAGACCTGGACGACCTCGTCACCTGCGACTGCGCCGGTATTCTTGACCGGGATGGTGATGTCGACGCTGTTGCCGGCCTTGACGGAAGCCTTGGAGAGGGTGGCCTCACCATACTCGAAGGTGGTGTAGGACAGACCATAACCGAAGGCATAGAGAGGCTCGCCGCGGAAGTAGCGGTAGGTGTGGCCCTCCATGTTGTAATCGTGGAAGTCAGGCAGCTGGGAAGTGGACTTGTAGAAAGTGATAGGAAGCCTTCCGGCAGGGTTGTAGTCTCCGAAGAGGACGTCAGCCACTGCGAGACCGGTAGCCTGGCCGGCATACCATGCCTGGAGAAGAGCGTCATACTCATCCTCGACCTCGGCGAATGCGATGGCGGAACCGGTGCAGTTCACGAACACGACGGGCTTGCCGGTGGCATCGAGAGCGTCAAGGAGATTCTTCTGTACGGGAGGGAGCTCGATCCTGGTACGGTCACCGCCGGAGAATCCCTCGTAAGGAACCATCATCTCCTCACCCTCAAGCTGGGCGGAAAGACCGCCGACCATGATGATGACATCGGCTGCGGAGGCCTTCTTGGCAACCTCGGCGAACTGGGCGGGATAACGCCTGCAGAGATCGACCATGAGGAAAGCGGAGCCCTCGGGACCCTTGGTGTACTCGAGCTGGATATCGTAGGTGCGGCCTGCTACCACAGGGAAGGACTTCTCAGGGATGATAGCCCTGCGGTTGATGCGCAGAGTGGGATCTTCCTTCTGCTCCTCGATGGTCTTGCCGTTGACGGTGAGCTTGTAGCCGCCCATTCCGCGTACTGCATAGGTGAGAGGGCCGGTGAAGTCGGCAACATACTTGCCGCTCAGGCGCACACCGAAGTCGGTGGCATTGACACCCTCGGCAAAACGATAGTCACCATAGGTGCGCATGTTGATGGCATTGTAGTCACCGGAAGCGACGGGAGCGCCGTCGAACTTGGTGTTGTTGAAAAAGTCGGCGTGGATACCCTTGCCGCCGTTGAGGGCGCCAAGCTTGTTCTCGGTCATGAGGGGATCGGCGAGTTCGCAACCCTGCTCATAGATGATCTCGGCATTGGGAACCTCCCTGCGGATAGCCTCGAGGATGGAGACGGTGTGCTCGGGAGTAGGGGTACCATTGTAGTTGCCGTTGTGGACGGAAGCATTGTCGGCGTTAGGACCGACGATGGCGATCTTCTTGATGTCCTTGGAGAGAGGGAGGATGCCGTTGTTCTTCAGGAGGACCATGGCCTCACGGGCAGCCTTCTCTGCGAGGGCGGTGTGCTCGGCGTTGCTGATGACGCTGGCGTCAAGGCCGGCCCAAGGCATGCTCTCCTCAGGATCGAACATACCGAGCTCGAAGCGGCCGCGGAAGATGCGGGTAAGGGCGGCATCGAGGTCAGCCTCGCTGATGAGGCCCTTCTCCATACTCTCGAGCAGGGACTTGTAGCTGGTACCGCATTCGAGGTCGGTGCCCGAAAGGACAGCGTCAGCGCTGGCTGTGGCGGCATCCGGGTGGGTCTCATGCTGGCCCCTGGTGTAGAAGTTGTTGATGGCGCCGCAGTCGGAGAGGATGATGTCGTCATAGCCCCACTTCTCGCGGAGGATGTTGGTGAGGAGACGGTCGCTGCCGCAGCAAGGCTCACCCTCGTAACGGTTGTATGCGCACATGACTTCCTGCACGCCGGCGTCCTTGACGATGGTGCGGAAAGCGGGGAGGTAGGTCTCCCAGAGGTCGCGCATGGAGACGGTGGCGTCGAAACGGTGACGCTCGCTCTCGGGACCGCTGTGGACTGCATAGTGCTTGACGCAAGCATGGGTCTTGTAGTACTTGCCGTCATAGGCCTGCATGGCGCGGACGGTGGCTCCGCCCATCACGCCGGCGAGATACGGGTCCTCGCCACAGGTCTCCTGGCCGCGTCCCCACCTCGGGTCACGGAAGATGTTGACGTTAGGGCACCAGAATGAAAGGCCCTGGTTCCAGATGCCACCGGTGGCCTCCGTCACGCCGAAGCGATGATGGTCGGTGGTGTTCCAAGTGGCACGCGCCTCGTCCGAGACAGCGGTGTAGATCTCGAGCTGCTGGGGCTCGTCAAAAGTTGCGGCAAGGCCGATGGACTGAGGGAAAACGGTTGCGCCCGGACGGCAGATGCCGTGGCAGGCCTCGCTCCACCAGTTGTAGGCGGGGATGCCGAGACGGTCGACGGATATCGAGCCGTTCATCATCAAGCCCACCTTCTCCTCCGGAGTCAGCAGCGAGATGAGGTTCTCAACCCTCTTGTCCACGGACAGTTTAGGGTTCTGGAAGGGATACTCGTACCCCTTGTTCCCGTTGCACGACCCCAGGACAAGGCATGCAGCGGCGAAGATCAGAATTGAAAGCTTTTTCATCGCAAGTGTGTTTTGAAAAAAATTGGTTTTGTTTTATATGTTATTGGTTATAAGTTATTTGGTTCGAATTTCCTTGTAAGGCCGTACAGGGTCGTTGGTGACCAGTCCGGAACTGAAAGCTGCCGAGGCCGAGCGGAAAGTGACTTTCCTGGAGGCTCCGTTCTTGAGCACTGTGCCGTCGGGCATGTCCGCTGTGACGCCGTCAGGCAGGTCGACCTTGCGGATCCGGAGCTCGCCGCTGCCGGTATTGCGGATGACGACCGACCCGGAATAACCCTTGCCGAGCAGGGACTTCTTCATCTCCAGCCTGGAAGGATACACCTGCAGTGCAGGGGCAGGTCCCTTCCGGCCCTCGAAGTTCTCTACTCCTATGCAGGACGCTTCAAGCGTGCGGTTGCACGGGCGGCCGTTGACAAGCAGCGTGACCTTGTCCTCGTGCACGCCATAGGAAGAGGCTGCATCGGGCAGCGTGTACCTAAGAATAAGACTGCCCGCCTCGCCGGGGCCAAGACGCTCGGGACAGGCGACGGAGAGGAAGCCCATCGCACCGTCGGACTCCGTCCCAAGTGTGACGGGCTTGTCCGAGGCGTTGATGACGTCTATCCTTCTTTCGTCCATCCTGCCCGCAGCCAGATAGCCGAAACGCTGGGAAGTGCCCGTTATCCTCACCCCGTCGGGGAGGGCGACGGAATAAATGTCCTCAATGTCATACTCCGAAGGCTTGACCTGGGCCTTGAGCGTGAGCGAGACGCCGGGCAGGCCGTCGGAGAGGAAGATGTCCACCATTCGGACCACTTCCCCGAAGGTCCTTGCGGGATTGAAGGCAACGCTTATCTCGCCCGTTTGTCCGCCTCCGATCCTGTCCTGGGGATAGGAAACCGAGACGCAGCTGCAGCTCGCCGAGACGCGGAGTATGCGAATGGGAGAGCCCGAGCCGTTGATGAAACTGAAGGTATGGAACAAGGTACCGCCGGCCTCCTCCACTTCTCCGAAATCGCACTCGTACGCGTCGAAAACCATCGGCGAGGGATCCTCCTGCGAGAAAAGCGACGCGGGAAAGACCATGCACAGGAGTGCGGAGAGTATGGCGGTCAATGTCCTCATCATCAGAAAGCGTCAAGCATTGAAAGCATGTCCTGGGCAAGCCTGCTCTTGGCCACGATATGGTCGGCGACTGACTTGACGAAGGGATCGTTCTCGAATGAGGCGCCGCGCACCTGGAAGAAGTCGAGGTTGCGCTGCTTCTCGTCCCCATCGGCGCCGAAGCTCGTCATGGCGCTGAGCGAGAACTCCTTGCGGGCGTCCTCGTAGATGAGGTTGTCGAGGCTGACCACAGCGTCCCTCCATCTGTGGACGAGCTGGATCAGGGACTCGACGGACACGGAGGAAAGATCCAGGCCGTACCACGACTCGATGACGTCGTGGGCCCAGTTCCACTCGTAGGAATAATACTGCTCATGCATCTCCCGGAAACGCGCGTCGATGTCTCCGACACTGGTGACGGCGCCGGACTCGATGTCGTCCAGCAGGGAGAACACCTCGCTGCGCGGGGCGATGAGTCCCGACAGGTCCACCCAGTCCCCGGCACCGGTCTCGGAGTCCTTGGCGAGGGCCTTGCGGAGGGCGTCGACGCTTTCGATGTCGCCGGCCTTCTGGATACGGGAAATCAGGGAATTGCCAAGGAACTTATCGATGGCCATTCCATAATACCTGAGACCCTTTTCGAGCGACGAACGGCGGATCTTGCCGTTCTGGTACGAGTACACCTCGGTGGAAGTGCCGGAAACACGGCGCAAGTCCTTGAGGATATCCACGGCCCTGAGCATCTTCTGGACGGTGTAGGGGCTCAGGAGATTGAAATTGATGCAATCGAACTTCTCCGGATCCTTGCGGCCGTCGCGCTTGGGCCATTTCTTGGCGTCACGGATGGTGCCGACGCTCTTGAGGTTCGCTCCCGGCATCACGAAGGTGACGCCGCCATCCTCGATCAGGTACGAGAACGGAAGGTCGGAAGTGTCCTGATGGGCCACATGGCGGCCCATGACCAGCGAGAAGGCGCCGACCTTGGCCGGCCAGAGGAGGTAGGAGTCTGAGGCGGTCTTGGCACCGCGCTCCATGATGCCCTGGTGGATGGGTCCCAGCTTGTACATGTGATTGCTCTGGTTGGAACCCGAGCCGGCGTTCATGAACGAGAACATGCCGGCGATCAACAGGCTGGACTTGTGGTGAGTGACGGTGAAAGGACCCGCGAAGATGGCGCAGGCCTCGCCGTTCTCGCCCTGGCAGTTGCTGAAGAACAGGGAGTCGGACGCGGAATAGTTGTGCCCGAGCTTGCAGGCCTGGCCGATGAAGCAGC
>JBGUGW010000236.1:0-5112 GCA_045111695.1 Candidatus Cryptobacteroides sp.
CAGGACGGGACAAAGAAAAGCACGTCGTCCGTGCATGTAAGCACGTACTCGTCGCGCTCAAGGTCTGCCCGGATGGCCAGAGGGGCCTCCCCGAGTTCGAACAGTTCCTCACCCTGCGAATAAGTGAGCGTGCGCTCCGACCATACGCTTCCCCTTTGGGAGACGAACATGGCCGGAGCGCCGCTTTCTTCATATGTGCCGACTACGGCCACGCTGCCGGCGCCGGCAGCGATCCCCACGAAATGCACCGGAGCGTAATAGCCCCGGTACATCTCGTTGAAATCAATCACGGTCCATGACTGTCCGTCCCTGGACCAGAAAATCTCGCCCTTGTCGGTCAGCCCGAAAGTGGCGTATTCATTAGATGTCGTGCCAATGACCTCTCCCTTGATCTGGGTTGGAAGGGAGTGTCCTGGAAAACCGTGGCCGCCCGTGGCCTCGTGAACGGGAGGGGCCCAAGCAACGCTTGGGAGGGATGGGGCGAAGCGGAAGTTTTCAAGGGCACTCCTTTCCAACCCTGGCCCTCCGAAAGCAAGGACCAGGGTAAGGAAAAAGGAGAGAAGACTGCCGGACATTACTTGATGTGGAACCAGTCGAAGCAGGCGGTCATCGGGACGGGCTCCTGAGGCTGCATCTGCTGCATGCCGAAGCCGCCACGGCCGGTCATGGCCGGACGGACGCCGTCGCAGGCGGTCAGACCGGCGCAGACATCCTTGAGCAGGATGTCGGCCTGGCCGACCTTGGTGAACTTCTTGCCGTCAGCGGAGTAGTAGGCGGTATACCTGCTGCCCTGCTTGACGAGACGGAGCACAATGGCGCCACCCTTGAGGTCCACACCTGCAAGGCTTACATTGACCGTGGTCTTGTTGTTGCCGTTGTCCTCGGCGATGAGCTGTACGCTGCCTGCGGGGGCTGCGCCGGGCTGGGCCTGAGGCATGCCGCGGCCGAACACGGGAGCTGCGTAGACCAGCTTGACGAAGTTGTCGTCATCCTCGTATGCTACGAGACCGGCGTTCTGGGCCGGGTTGGAAGGCACTGCGGAAGTGGTGAGCTTCGTCTCGGCGGTCCAGTCGGTATTGGCGCTCTGGACGAAGATGTTGGCGGCGTTGTTGTTCGCGAGGGTAATGTCACCGGCGCCCGTCGTGATCTTGAGGGCTCCGTCGGCGACGGTCCATGCGGACTTGTTCTCGCGGACGATGTTCCACTGCTTGCCGAGGGTCTTGAACTCGTCGGCGACGGCCTTGGTGCCGAAGTTGACGGCATACTCGGCCTTGTCGCCGGTCACGTTGTCAAGGACGGTGACGAGGGCGGTGCCGGGAACGGCCTTGGCCTGATCGATGACGATGTCAAGGGAAGGATCGGCGGCGGTGGCGGCGACCACGGGGGCCTTACCGGCCTTGCCGACGATGCTGTACTGGTCGGTACCAGCCTTGAGGATGGACTTGCCGTCCACCTTGAGGCTGGAGAGGCTGAGCTCCGGCATGACCTTCAGGGCGAAGGAGCCGCTGGCTACAGTGCCCTTGTAGGTGACCTTGGCGGTGATGGTGGCTACACCCATCCTGCCGGCGGTGAGCTTGCCGTCCTTGCCGACTGCTACGACGGAAGGATTGTTGCTGGTATACTCGACCTTTGCATCGGCGAGGTTGATGAACGAATCGTCGTTGAGGCAGGCGGTCACGGCAGTCTGGGCGGTCTCGCCTCCGCGGAGGACAGCGAGTCCGCAGTCAGCCACGACAGTCTTGAGGGCAGGGGTGAGCTGGCCGCTCATGTTAGCGCTGACGGTGCCGCGGATATCCTTGGAGGAAGAACCGATCTCGAACACGTAGCGGCCCTGATCGTAGGTCATCTTCTCACCGTTAATGTCCCAGAACCAGAGGTCGGAGCAGTCAATCGGGATTTCTACGGTCTTGGTCATGCCCACGGGGACGGTCACGCGCTGGAAGCCCTTGAGGCGCTTGATAGGACGCTGAAGGGAAGCGGGGGCGTCGGGAGTGGTCATGTAGACCTGGACGACCTCGTCTCCGTCGAAGTCTCCGGTGTTGGTGACGTTCACGGAGATGACGATCTTGTCATTGGGAGTGATGGCGCTCTTGGAGATGCCGAAGTCGGAATACTTGAAAGTGGTATAGCTGATACCGTAACCGAACTCGTATGAGACGGGCTGGTCGAAGTACCAGAGGGTGCGGCCGTTCTTGCCGGCTCCGCCGCGGAGGGTGTAGTCGGTGATGGCGGGCAGGTCGTTCACGGTCTTGAACCAGGTGGCATTGAGCTTGCCGCCGGGGTTGGCCTCGCCGAAGAGGATCTTGGCGATGGCGGCACCCTGGGCCTGGCCGTTATAGCCGGTCCAGAGAATACCGGGCATCATATCCTTGAAGTTCTCGACCTCGACGCAGCCAAGGGTCTGCATGACCACGATGGTGTTCTTGTTGGCTGCAGCGACGGCTTGGATGAGCTTCACCTGGTTGCCGGGGAGAAGGAGGGTAAGGCGGTCAGCCTCCTCGGTGGCGGTGTTCTCGTCGGTTCCGACGAACACGATGGCCACATCGGCGTCAGCGGCGCTCTTGACGATGGCGGGATCGATCTCCTCGTCTTCGGGAGCCTTGTAGACAAGGTAGAGGGTCTTGAGCTCGTTGATACCGAGCTTGAGGACCTTTTCGGTCATAGGGGTGCTGGTGCCATAGACACCGCCGACACGCTTGCCGGAGGCCCTGGTGGCCTCGATGGTGCAGATGAGGTTGCCGTCGGGGCCGTCAACGTGGGCCTCGATGATACCGCCCTCAGTAGGGATGTTGGCACCTACGGTGAGCTGCTCGACGTCGACGAGGTCGACGTTCTCATAGGCGGTCCAGGAGCCGTCGTCGATGGTACGGACCTGTTCCTCGTCACCCATTCCGGAGCCTACGGTGATGCCGTCGGAGGAGGCGCTGTACTGGGTGGCGTCATACCTGCGTACGGTGCCGTCAGCCTTGATGGTCTCGAAATAACCGATGTAGAGGAGGTTGCTCTTGCTCTTGGTGCTGGCGCCGGAGGCTACGGTCACGTCGACGTCAAGTCCCTTGTCGGCTATGTACTGCTTGATGCCCTGGTAAGGGGTGATGCGACTGGACTCCTCGGGACGGCCGGAGTAAGGACCAAGCTCTACCTTGTCGGCCTGAGGACCGATCAGGGCGATGGACTTGACCTTGGAGAGGTCGATAGGGAGGGCCTTGGCGGAAGTGCCGGGGACTACCTCGTTCTTCAGGAGGACCGGGGTCTTGGTAGCGACCTCCATGGCAAGTGCGCGGCTGCGCTCGGAGTTGACAGTGCTGGGCGGCATGAGGGTGTAGGGAACCATCGGATCGGGATCGAACTCACCGGTGCGCATACGTACGGTGAACATGTTCACGAGTGCCCTGTCCATGTCATACATGTTGATGAGTCCCTGCTCATAAGCACTGAGGGCGAAACGCTGGTAGATGCTTCCGCAGTCGGAGTCGACGCCGGCCCTGAGGCCCTCGCGGGTGGCTTCCTCGCCGGTACCTACATAATAGTGTCCGGTGTAGATGTCCTCGATGGCAGCGCAGTCACCGGTGACATAGCCCTTCATGCCGTAGGTCCTGCGTGCGATCTTGTCCACGAGGTAAACGCTGGCGGATACCGGGACATGGTTCACTGCGCTGTAAGCGGTCATGATGGAAGGCAGGTTGTCGTTCTCAATGAGTTCCTTGTACGGATAGAGGTAGAACTCGCGCATGTCGCGCTCGTCGATGTCTGCACTTCCGACATGGCGGTTGAACTCACTGTTGTTGGCGAAATAGTGCTTGGCGGTAGGGACGGCCTTCATGTACTTGGCGTCAGGTCCCATGAGGCCCCTGACATAGCCGCCGGCCATGACGGCTGCGAGGAAGGGATCCTCACCGAAGGATTCGCCGGTACGGCCCCATCTGGGGTCGCGGACGGGCTCGACGACGGGTGACCAGAAAGTGAGGCCCTTGGTGCCGGTCTGGAAGATGGCGCGAGCCTCGTCTGCGATCATCGACGCCTCACGCTGCAGCAGGTCGGGATCCCAGGAGGATCCGGTGGCGACGCTGTTAGGGAAGGAAGTCGGTCCCTGGATGCCTACGGAAGGGTTGGCACCGGAAAGGATTCCGTGCAATGCCTCGCTCCAGACATTGTAGGCCTTGACCCCGAGACGCGGGACGGCGGCCATGCTGTTGCCGAGCAGGCTCTGCTTCTCCTCGAGGGTGAGACGCGACACAAGGTCCACGGCACGCTCCTCGAAGGAGTAGTTGGTGTTAAGATAGATCGGTGTCTTGGTGTCTGTCTTGCGGTCCGCCGAAGGCTTGGAAGCCGTCATGAGACCTAGTGACAGTACTGCCGCTGAAATCAGCAGGAAGTTCAGGAAACGTTTCATAATGTTGTATAATGGGTTTGGTTATTAGCTTATACAAAGCTAATGATTTTATTTCAAAAAACCTTGTCATTTTTGGCCCCTGTTGCCGTATATGGAATAAAATGGTACATAATCGCCAGTATCATGAACCGATTATTAAAGCGAATGAATGGAAAAGGATAGCATTTGAGGCGGGAAATTCGTAACTTGCGGAACAAGCAAATCCTAATATCAATAACCAATATGCAATTCAAGAAACTATCCCTGATCGCGCTGGCGGTTGCCGCCTTCGCTCCTGTGCTTTCTGCCCAGAACCCCATCATCAAGGACGCTTTTTCGGCTGATCCTTCGGCCCATGTCTTCGAGGGCCGCGTCTATGTCTACCCTTCGCACGACATTCCCGCTCCCGCCGACTATGCCCGCAAGGACTGGTTCTGCATGACCGACTATCACGTGTATTCTTCCGACAACCTCGTGGACTGGGTCGATCACGGCGTAATCGTGGACCAGGACAATGTTCCGTGGGTCAACGCCGCCGGCTACAGCATGTGGGCGCCTGACTGCAACTACAAGAACGGCAAGTACTACTTCTATTTCCCTGCACCTCAGAAGCCCCAGCCCGGACAGCGTTTCGCCGGCAACGGCATCGGAGTGGCCATTTCGGATACTCCTTATGGCCCGTTTATCCCGGAGGAGAAGCCCATCCAGGGCATCGGAGGTATCGACCCCTGCATCTTCAT
>JBGUGW010000237.1:0-4891 GCA_045111695.1 Candidatus Cryptobacteroides sp.
CATCGGCGTTGGTGTCAGCACCGACGGACTTGCCGACCAGGCCCAGATAGTCGCTGAGCGTAGGGATGTGCCATCCCTCCGGGCAGATGCCGCGGGTGCCCTCAAGGGCCTTGGCATCCTCCTCGGACTTGATGTCACCGACCTTGAGGCCGAGGGCGACCTCGGACTGGTACAGGTAGCCCTGCTTCTCGACATCTTCCGCAGTGCCGAATGCGGCAGCAGTCTTGGCTTCGTTCATCACGACAGGCATGTAGACGCCGCCGGTGACATTGGTCAGGTCAGAGCAAGGTTCATATCCCTCGGGGAGATAACGGAGGTTCTCGGTCATCCAGGTCTTGCCGTCGGCCATCTTGGCCGTGCCGTAGACGACACCGCCGTACTCGAGGCCGGAGCACTCCGCCACGAGCGGGACGAAAGCAGAAGAGATCTCGGAGAGACCGTCGGAGATGACGACTGCGATCGCAGCGCCGCTCTTGCCGGCGAAGAAGTCCGCTCCAAGCCCGGATGCGTTGACCTGGACCTTCATCAAGCCGTCAGAATCAAGGCTGAAAGACTTGCAGGGAAGCTCGGTCACCTCATCGGCCAGGGAACGCGTCGCGACGGAAGCCGCGAACGGGATGACCTTGACGGATCCGGCCTCGACTCCCTTGATGAGGGCGGTCACCGCGGAAGCGGGACGCACCATGAACTTCAGGTCTGCCGTGGCGTCTTCAGGCTTCATGTAGCTGACAGTAGCCTTGCCGTCAGCATAGTCGGGAATGTAGGTGATGGATTTGACGGCCTTGAGCGGATAATCTTCTGCCAAGGGGAGATTGTAGACGGATCCGTCAACAAGGGTGATTACGACGACACCGTTCTCGGAAGAGATGCTCTTCAGGACTGCATCCCCGTCCTTGCCGTTCTTGAGGGTGATGGTGCTTCCGTCGGAAAGGTTGATGGTAACGCCTTCGGCAGTCTCGTTCCAGCCGGTGATGGAACAGTTCTTCTCAACAGCCGCCACGAGCTTGGCGACATCGGACTTGAGGGAGGAAATGTCAGTCTCCGCCACTTTCATGCGAGACTCGAGGTCATTGATCTTCTGGCAGCCGCAGAGCAGAGCGGCGGCAAATGCCAAACCAACAATAATTCTTTTCATTTTCTTTTATGCTTTAAGGTTTATTTCAGTTTTCGGGAAGGGCCTCATGGCCCAATGCTACGACGCACAGCACGCTGTACTCGTCGCGGATGCCGAGCAGGCCGCGCAGGTACTCCTCGGCCGTACCCTTGGCAGGGTCGTCCTTGGAGCGCAGACGGTCGCGGACATGCACCCAGCAGCTGCCGAGGTCCATGGCCGTCGCGGCCAGCTGGATGAAGGTGGCGGAAATGGAGGCGTTCTCCACCCAGATGTCGGTCTTGGTGTGGTCACCCATGACCACGATAGCCGCGGCGGCGTCCTTGACGAAGGCGGAGCCACGGTCGCGCATCTCGGCTATGGCCGAGAGCGTGTCCTTGTCGTCGACCACCATGAAGGCCGAACTGTGCGAATTCTTGGACGAAGGGGCGGTCCCGGCGATGTCGAGAATGGCGTCGATAATCTCCCTGTCCACGGGCTCACCGGTGAACTTCCTCACCGAATGGCGTTTCTGTATTACATCTATGAATTCCATGATATCGTATGTTTAAAGTCCTATCTCTTCCAGTATCCGGTCCATGTGCGCATAATTCCTGAGAGTCCAGATGACGAAGCGGATGTCGACGTTGACGCACATGTTGTAGCCCGGCACGCTCCGCACGTCGCTGGCAAGCGATTCCTTGTTGCCGTCGAAGGCAAGACCGATGAGCCTGCCCTGCGCATCCAGCACGGGCGAGCCGGAGTTGCCTCCGGTTATATCATTGTCCGTCAGGAAATTGGCATCGAAGTTCATGTCCGCATCCTGACGCCCGCAATGCTCCTCGAGCAGGGCTTTCCAGTCAGGCTTGAGGTTGAAGTCGTACGATTCGGGATCGTATTTCTCCAGGATGCCAGAGGGCGTGGAGCGCCAGGAGCACCAGACTCCGTCGCGCGGCTCGTAGCCCGAGACCGTGCCGTAGGTGATGCGCATGGTGCTGTTGGCGTCGGGATACTGGGAAATGCCCTTGTCCAGACGCATACTGTACAGCGCGCGGGTGTATTCGTTCCCGAGCTGGCTGACCGTCCTGTCTCCCGGGGTAGCGTCTATGACGTCGTTGAAAGCGCTCACTGCCACCTCGGTCAGGAACTTGTACAGCGCATCGTCATACAGCGGCTCCATCTCGGAGCCTTCCATGGTCAGGAAGCGGACGATGCGCTTCTCGTCCGTCATCCAGCTGCAGTCCCAGGTATTGGCGCAGAACGCCTCCATGTCGTCTTTGTACAGGTCGAAGAGCTCCTTCTGGAAAGGGCCCCAGTAACAGCTGTCGACATTGGTGTAGTATGTCATCGCGGCATAGCGGAACAGGTCGCGCTCCACCCTGAGGTCCATCTCGGCGTACTGGGCGGCGTCGGTCGCCTGCATCTGCCTGACGCGCCTGTTGTCGTCGAGGGCGCTGCGGATGGACTTTAGACGGGTGGCTATGACTCCCAGCCGGGTGCCGCGCACCATGGTCTCCCGGTAGCATACGAGGTTTGCCTCAGCTGAGGAAATGGCGGCATACTTGTCATCAAGTTCCTTCAGAAGACCTCCCCACTTCGTCTTGCGTGCAGGGTCGGCGTCAATCCAGGCCTGGAGTTCCTTCTCCAGCCCGCGGCGCTCGTCCGCGACCCCGAAACGGGTAAGGCACTGGACCATGCCTTCGTTGTTCTCCTGGACGTTGGACAGGCTGAAATAATAATCCGAATATTTGAGGCGTACTTCGGGATCGGCGTTCATCCAGGCGTTGACGATCGCCATCTGGTCACCCCTGATGACGTTGCTTATCGGGTACTGGACCTGCTCCAGATAGCTGATCTTCGCGGCAGAGGCATAACGGTCCGTGCGTCCGGGATAACCCATGACCATGGCGAAATCGCCTTCCTTGTAGCCGTCCAGGGAGATCTCAAGCTTGCGTGCGGGCTTGAGCGAGACATTGTCCGGAGAATAGTCCGCGGGCTTGCCGTCAGGGCCAGTATATATCCTGTAAAGGGCGAAATCGCATTTGTGCTGGGGCCATTCCCAGTTGTCGATGTCGCCGCCGTAAGCGGAGATGCTCACGGGAGGGGCGGCGACAAGACGGATGTCCGTATATACCTCGTACAGAGCAAGATAATACTTGGAGCCGCTCCACATCGAGGACAGCGAGGCCTCCAGACCGGTACTTTCCGAATATTTCTTCTCTATGAGGTAAGAGGCGCGGCGCGAACCCAGCGTCTGGCCGCTGCGCTCCGCCTCTGCGTACATCTCCTCCACCTCCTCAGTCACGTCCAGGACGCGCTTGAGGAAATAGATACCCTTGCCGCGTATGGGCTTCTCGTCCTTGGATGTCATGGCCCAGAAGCCGTGCTCCAGGTAGTTGTGCTCCGGAGTGCTTAGGGAATGGACGTCGCTGTATGCGCAGTGATGGTTGGTGATGACAAGTCCGTTGTCGGAAATGATGCTGCCCGAGCAGCCGAAATCCAGGGAGAGAACGGCATCCTTGAGGGAAGTCCCTTCGGCATCGGCGTTGTATATCTCGTTGGCATTCAGTTTAAGACCCTTGGCCTTCATATCGGCTTCCAGGGCCTTGGAGATGGCATGGACCATCCACATGCCCTCATCCGCATAGGCGGTGAAGGAACGGAGCAGCACGGCCGCCAGCAGCGGCACGAAGCGGATCAATAAGCGGGGACGCATGGCCGGAACTATTTGCCTGCAACAGCGTCGATCTCAACCAGGGCGCCCATAGGAAGAGCCGCCACCTGGTAGCAGACGCGCGCCGGCTTCATGTCCGGGAAGAACTCCGCATAGACGGCATTCATGGCCGCGAAGTCTGCGATGTCCTTCAGCAGGACAGTGGTCTTCACAACGTCACCGAATCCGAGGCCCGCCTCCTCGAGGACGGCGCCGATATTGGTCAAGGACTGCCGGGTCTGGGCCCCGATCCCCTCCGGAATCTTGCCGGCGGCGGGATCGATGGGCAGCTGCCCGGACAGGAAGAGGGTACCATTCAGCTCAATAGCCTGGGAATATGGCCCGACCGCCTTGGGGGCCTTGGGCGATGCGATGGTCTTTTTCATGTCAGTTCGTGTTTGTTAACTAACAAAGTTAACAATTTTCGGGTGAATCTGAACACGGACGGTCCAAGAATCCCCATATTTGGGGATAGCCCGAAAGAAGTCCGGAGTCCCAGCATTGCCGCTGGAACTCCGGACCTTTTCGATTCTCAGGGACGGTTTGCAGTCCCCGATGTATGGATATTAGATCGTGCCCTGCTCGAGCATGGCGGTGGCGACCTTCATGAAGCCGGCGATGTTGGCGCCTTTCACATAATCGACCTTGCCGTCGGGCTGGGTGCCGTACTTGACGCACTGCTCATGGATGGACTTCATGATGAAGTGGAGCTTGTCGTCCACCTCCTTGCCGCTCCAGGAGATATGCTCGGCATTCTGCGTCATCTCAAGACCGGAAGTGGCGACACCGCCGGCGTTGACAGCCTTGCCGGGGGCGAAGAGGATGCCGTTGTTCTGGAAGAAGTGTATGGCGCCGGGCTGGCAGCCCATGTTGGAGACCTCGCAGCAGCAGAAGCAGCCGTTGGCCTTCAGCTCCTTGGCGTCGTCCTCGGAAAGCTCGTTCTGGAAGGCGCAAGGAAGGGCGATGTCCACCGGGATGGACCACGCCTTCTTGCCGGCGGTGAAGAACGCCTTGTCCGGGAACTTGGTGGCCATATCCTGCACCATGTTGCGGTTGGAGGCGCGCATGACGAGCATGTAGTCGATCAT
>JBGUGW010000238.1:0-5334 GCA_045111695.1 Candidatus Cryptobacteroides sp.
ATGCAGCTCGTCCTGACTGTCCACCTGGAGGGCAGTGATGCCTTCCCACGGGAAGATCGGGGAGAATGCGTTATGATCATAGCCGTCGAAGTCCAGGACGCGGGCGTACTCGCTCGACGAGAGGGCGGCGCGGGTCCACCTCAGTGATCCGGCCAGAAGCCTCGCCACGAAAGAGCTGGAATTGCTCGGAATCCCGAACTCCGTGGCCTCCGTGATGACGAAGCCGCACTTGCCGTCACTGGCCTTCCAATACTGGCTGCCGGAGGTCTTTCCGGTCACCGCAAGGGTGCCGTAGTTCACCGGCTTGTACTTGGCCCAGGGCTTGATGGCGGGTGACGTGCAGAGGGTACGGACATCCCCGGAGGACACTCCGAGGACCGCCGCGATGTCTCCGCGCACGTCTACAGGACGGCTTATTATGTCATTCGAGTGTGCCATTACTGTCCTGCCGCTACCTGTCCAGTCGCATATACATTACCGACGATCTTGAACGCTCTGTTCGTATCGTCGTACTCTATATACATGCCTCTTGCCTCGCTGTTGCCGAGGTAGATGCGATCGAAAGTCTTGGCGCCGGAGAAGGTCTGAGCTGCGGTGCTCACGATACCCGCCTTGCTACTCGTGGCAAGCGGAAGAGCCACCGAGTCATCGTTACCGCTGCCCATCTCCACCTTCACGGTCGGAGCTGCATTCGTGCCGGCGATGCTCACGTCCGGAGTCGGGATCAGGATGTTGTTGTTCACTCCGTTGATGACAAGGTTTCCGATCTTGAAACCGGAGGAGAGAAGATCCTCGATGTCAACGGAGATCAGCGATGCCGGAGCATAAAGGTCGTAGGTGTTCAGATTGATCTGAAGGGTGGCGATCTTCGTCCCGCTGGTCAGCCTGTCACGGACGGACACGAGGGAATACACCGGGGAGTTGATGTCGTGTGCCGTACCGTCCAGCGTGATGGTGGCTATCCGGTCTCCAGACGTGTTCAGATTCGAGAGAGCTACCACAGAGGCCTTGATGTCGTGTGCCGTACCGTCCAGCGTGATGGTGGCGATGCGGGATCCTGTCGAGAGGAGGTTACTGATGCTCACCGTCGAGCCGCCGCCGCCTCCCCCGCCGCCGGAGGGCGAGCCCTGGTTGTGGTTGGTCGGATTATCTGTGTCTCCCGTGTCGAGGGATTCGTCATCCACCGTCATGGAAGCACTCGGCTGACTGATCATCTGGACGTTGACCTCATCATTGTAGAGATCCCAGGAGAAGGACTCGACGATATAGGCCGTGCTGTCGTAATCGTCTATGAAGATGACCGGCATCTTCAGATCCGCCGGAGGAGTGTTCAACACGCCACTCAGACGTACCCTTGCAGACGCGAAACTGAGGGCGTAGTCACGGGCCATCAGATCAAGATAAGCCAGATCCGTGTAGTTGCTCGTGCTCCACTCCGTGATCTTCTGGAGCTCGTCGGTCATAGGCACGCCGTAGAGAAGATCCTCCGTGCCGTTGTAGTTGTTTGCGCCGCTCAGGCAGGCCAAGGCGAGCTCTACATCAGGAGCCTCGCCCCTGGCGCCGTTGTCGATGTTCACGATCTTCTGGAAGCCCTTCGTCTGCTCGTACTGGTAGAGATCCACGCCGTAGATCCTCTTCTCGTAGGAAGAGTCCCCGTTGACTATGGTGATGTCCAGGGCAGTCGCGCCCATGTAATACCGGGCGCTGTTGTTATACAAGGGCAGAAGGACGTCGATGGTGACATAGTCCTGATCGGTGTCCGACTCCATCGGAGCCTGGACCTCGAAGGAACACGTACCACTCGAAGGAGACCACGTGACATCCATCGCCTCCTGCCGGCGGTTTCCGGTGCCATTGACAAGGTATGCCGTAGTCCCGCCGTAGTGATGGCCCGTTAGCTTGACATATACCACGAGCGTTCCCGCCGTGCTACCGTCACCGACATTCCGGACCTTGATCGACATCATGAGATGCTTGCGGACCTCCTGGGTAAACTCCACCCTATTGGAGATCTGATCGCCCGAAGCCGGGAGGCTGTAGTAGCCATTCGTATAGGCCGCCGTGCCGGTCAGCGACCAGCTGCCGCTTATCAGATCCGAGCGATAGTGGTTGTTTGTCGTAAGGACGATCCGCTTCTTCGGCGCAACGTACTCGCGGGTCATCTGACCGACAGGCCAGTAGCCGCTGCTGCCGTGCGTCTGAAGACTTCCGAAATGCTCGACGCGGCGGTTGAATGAGACCGGACTGTAGACCGTTATGCTGTTGGATCCTATGGTAAGACCCGTCTCCTTGATGATAAGCCATGTCTCTCCGTCCTGCGTGATCGTCGAATGGATGGAGGCCAAGAGCAGCTGAAGGACATCATAGCAAGTCTCGCCCTCCATATAGTCGAGATTGACCCAGACGTCATAGATCGTCTCGGCGGCGCTGCTATCACCGGCGACGAGATCCGTCGCTTGCCTGAGCGAAAGATCAAGACCCGTGAACTCCAGGAGATATTCCAGGAGGGCGTCTATGGTGACCGTGCCCTGGGCCTCGAAATAGTTCAGCTTGAGCTCGCCGAGGCCGTCCGTGCAAGTGATCCTCACGTCATACGGCGGCGTGATGTCGGGCGCCGAGTACATCTCCGGCGTGACATAGCCCTGCCAGACCAGATCTGTATTGGCGTTATATACCTTGGCCATATACGCGAAGGGATCGCTCGTGAAGATCTCCTCGAACTCCCCGTCCACGGCACACTCGGCGGTCAGATCCAGTGACGTCCCGCAGACACAGTCGCTCTTGTCCTTCCGGATCACCGGCGGGGCTCCCAGGGCGCGCGTCAGGACGCTGCCACTATAACCATCCTTGAGAATGTCGATGGTCCACTCGAGGCCGTCAACACTCTCAAAGAAGAAACGAAATTTTGTCGCGTATGCCATACTAAGTCACTGTTCTGCGCCTTGAATTTTCATTATCGATGACCGCCTTGAGCTGGTTACCGTCTCCCACGAGGGTGCCGGTGACCTTGATGTTGATGGCCGAGCTGGCATAGCCACCTCCCATCGTGCTGGTAGATCCGTAGACAGGAGCCGCCACGGAGGCGGAAGCACTGTAATTGCCTGACGCCACGCCGCTGAGACCTGACTTGACGGCTGCTCCGAGGGCCACGAGGGCGGCACCGGCTGCGATAGCCACGTAACCGTTGAGGCTCTCCAGGGCGGCCTTGATGCCCAGGGTGGCCGTACCGGTGGCGATCGCCATCTTTCCGACCGTGATCGCCATATCTCCGAAGGCGGACAGGGCGTTATTGGCAAAGTTCTGCCAGGCTTCCCCGCCGGTGGCGAGGTCACCTATGAGAGATCCGATGGACTCCGACATGCTTGCCACGCCCTGCTCGACAAGGGAGGCTATCTCCTTGGATATATCGGTGATCTGCTTCGGGTCGTAGGTCGGCTTGATGATCGCCCCGATCTCCATCGTAGTGGCGCGTCCCTGGATGCCAGATGCGGCGCCCTGAGAGACGCTCAAATCTGTTCCCGACATCTCGGCCCGCATTGCCGCCATAGCCTGCCTCTGAGCCTCCGTAGCAGCCGCAGCGGCGGCCCTTGCTTCAGCCTCGGCGCTGACCGCCTGGGTGAGAGTCTTCTGGTCCTTGTTCAGGGTCTTGATCATCTGCTCCTGGTTGCGGAGCACGTTAGCAGCCTGGATCTGCATCTGGTACTGCTTGTCCTCATCCGCGGCGGAAGAAGCGGCCAGGCCGTTCATCTCGGTCTGCAAGTCAGCCATCTTCTTACGGATGGCGTACTCCTCACCGTAGCGCTGCCGGATAAGGGTCTGAGCCTTGGCAATCGCATTCTGCTGCTCGGAAAGGGTGACGGAGTCATCCTTCGCTATACGACGATACTCCGCTATCTGGGCCTCTGTATCGGCCCATTCGACGCTCTTCGCGGCGATCTGCCGCTGAAGGTCATACATCTCCCCGGCGATCTGCTCCGCGCGTGTCGCAGCCGCCAGAGCGGCCTGCTGCTGCTCCTTGTTCCCTCCGAAGATGGTTGTCAGGACGGGACCGGCGAGAGCTGCGCCCAAACCGGCGTTCCCGGTGAGGCCGCTGACTACGTTCTGCTGGAAATTCGCCTTGAAGCGGGCGAAGGCTTTCTGCCACTTGGACTCGAACTCCGCCACGCTCTGACCCGTGCCGGCGTTGAAGTCATGGAGGGCCTGGGTATATGTCGAGACGTAAGCCGCGGTCTGCATCTCGAGGTTGGCGCCCGCCACCGTATTCTTGAAGTTCTCCGCCTCGGCGTTGAGGAGCTTGAAGGCGGTGATGGCGGCGCCGATGCCCATGCCGGCAAGGGCCACTTTGGTGGCGTTGATGCTCTGAAGGAGTTTTCCGAAGGCGGCTACGCCGGCATTCCCAGACTCGGAGAGCTGCCTGCCCATCTCCTTGGCGGAGTTGGAAAGCTGCTCCAGCTGCCTGGTGTTCACGCCGAAAGCGTCACCTATGCTCTGGGTGACCTCGTTGCTGGTCTTACCGAAGTCCTTCAGCTCCTTCTGCGCCTGTTTCGCGCCACGGGAGAGGTCTCTGGTATCAGCCTCAAAGACTACTTTAGCGTTCTGCGTTGCCGACATTGTCTATCTTCCTTAAAAACTCGTTAATCTTAGCCTGGCGCTCTTCAGCACTCAGCTTGGAAAGTCCTCTTGCTACGTCTTCCGCCGTCTCTTCCCTCTCGTCCCAGGGCATAGGCCAGAACTTGGACTCGTCCTTCATCTTGTCTTTCCTGGACACGAAGAGGTTGAAGATCCTGAAGCAGAGACCTCGTATGAGGTTGCCTGCATGCTTCCGCCCTGCTTCGGCCTCCTTCTGGAAGGCGTCCATAGCCTCAAAGAACTCTCCGATCCTCATGTCGTAGAAGTCCGCCCGGGTCAAGTGTAGCAGTCCGAAAGCCCATCCCCGGACCTGTCCGATCGTCGGATAGGTGACTTCTACTGGGCCTCTTCTTTTTTTGGCTCCTCGGGGAGCTCCGGGGCAGCCTGCGAGAGATAGACGTGCACGAAATCGTTGACCACCTGGACCGCCTCGGCGGGCCGGAGATCATCGAGGAGAGCCTCTGTCACACGGGAATCCCGTCCTTCCAGACGCTCACCCTCGTTGATACATGCCGCCATCAATCCTCCAATGGTGGAGGGCGAAAGGCTTACCACATCGGCCACAGCTTCCAGGGAGTCCTTCCCGATGGAGCGCAGATAGCCGGTGATGGCGCGCCAATTCGCCTCGACGCGATACTCGCGCTTCCGTATGGTGATATGATCTATCATACTACCTTGGTCAGGGCGTGGCACCGGAGCTGGAGG
>JBGUGW010000239.1:0-1528 GCA_045111695.1 Candidatus Cryptobacteroides sp.
GGTCGATCAGAAGGTTATCAGGGATGCCGTCGACGCCGTAAACTTCGCGTGCCCTGGTATCCCAGTACTTGAGGTCGGAAAGATGGATCCAGGGCATGTCCCACTCCCTTATAGCCCTTATCCATGGATCCTTTTCCCGATCGAAGGAAAGGCCGACGATATCGAAGCCTTTAGGGTGATATTTCTTGTATGCTGCTACGACATTGGGCATTTCCGCCTTGCAGGGACCGCACCAGGAGGCCCAGAAATCGACAAGGACCCAATTGCCGCGGCCGACATATTCGCTCAGCTTGTGCATTACACCGTCCTTGTCTGGCTCCTCGAGGTCCAGGAACTTCTGCCCGACGAAAGAACGCTGCTGCCTGGCGGCCGCCTGACGCTGGGCGTCAGCCGCGGCCATGCGGCGCTTAAGGTCAAGTGCGTATGGATGGTTGGCGAGGGCCATATTCGAAGCCAGGATTTTATCAAGTTTCTGCTCTCCCAGCTCTTTGTTCCAGTTGTCCGCTGCAGATACGACAGAGGGAATATGCTCTATAAAGGCGATGGGGATGAGGTTGTCCTGGTTTTCCTCGATCATCCTGACATAGAAATCAGCATATTTATTAATTGCCTTGCGGTATTTCCCCATCATCTCGGCAGCCTTCTCTTCAGAAATGTCCCCGGAAAGGGATTCCATCTCTTCGATGATACTGTAGTACTCATCATACGCCGCCAGATTCCGTCTGCCGCATTCCGACAGTTTCGAATTAAGCGCGGAGCCGCTCAGAGTCCCTTCAGCGACATTCAGCCTGATGGGCTTCCCATCATTGAAAAATGGGAATTGTCCCGCCCGGAAGAAAGAGTGTTTTACCTTGAGACCCTCAACGGCGATTGCCAGAAAAGCATCCTTTTCCGCCTTTCCCTTCATCTGGAAGGTTCCGGAGGAAACGACGGCACTGTCTATGGACTCCAGGCTGACCTGGTCGATTAGGTACACCTTGGCTCCGTTCTTCGGCGCACCGGTCCCCTTTATGTCGTATTTGACTTCGTCTGCGAAGCACGGGAGCGTGCCCGCAACGGCAAATGCCATCAGAAAGAGCATCAACTTTCTCATATTCCTCAGCGTTCTTCGTGTTGATTTGTATTATATGTCACTAATATAATGGTTATTTCGCGACAAATGCGTACATTCGGACAATTAATCGCTAAAACCAATCAATTCCTTATTATGAAGAAACATTTCCTTTTGGGGCTGTGCGCACTCCTCCTGGGGTCATCCGCAGCCTTTGCCCAGTTCGGAGGTTTCCGTCAGCAGCCGATTACCAACGGCATGAAGGACACCTACAAGGACTATTTCATGATCGGTGTAGCCGTGAACAACCGCAATGTCACGGATCCCGACCAGATGGCCCTCATCAAGCGTGAGTTCAACAGCATCACGGCTGAGAATGCGATGAAGCCCCAGCCCACCGAGCCTGAGAAGGGTGTGTTCAACTGGGAGGAGGCTGACCGCATCGCCAATTTCTGCCGCCAGAACGGCATCAAGCTC
>JBGUGW010000240.1:0-1881 GCA_045111695.1 Candidatus Cryptobacteroides sp.
ACTTTTCTGTGCCTCCTTTGCGACAGCAACTTTTGCCGATGGGGTACGCTACAAGGACCGCCTGTTCGAGGTCAGCGAGGCCAGGACGGTGACTGTTGCCGAAAATGTTCCGTTCTTAACCCATACCATTGAAACAGAGTATGATAATTACAGCACATTGACGCAGTTGATTATGATGGGACGGGTTTTGGGGATGGATGTTCCGATGATGTACTTCTACCTTGACGAAGAGTTCGAAGAATCCCCGTTGAAGATGGATATTTTCGAGCCCAAGGATGACGATGCCGAAAAGCGCGCCGTGGTTCTTGTGTCGCACGGTGGTGCGTTTGTCGCGGGAGAGTACGATGATAGGACTTCCAAGGCGGTCGCCTATGTGGATTCCTTGGCGGCCAGGGGCTTTGTGACGGCCTCGCTTGATTACCGCCTGGGAGTCTTGATGGAAGTGGTCAACAATGAAGATGCGGGACTCAGCACCGAAACGTATGATAATACCGCGATTATCGATAGTGTTGACTTTTCGCGTACGGTCTATCGGGCCATGCAGGACATTAACGCCGCGGTGCGCTACCTGAGGGTGCATGCCGAGGAGTTGAGGATTGATCCGGACAAGATTTTTGTGGTGGGCAACAGTGCCGGCGGCATGATGGCCCTTGAAAATATTTACGGCCAGAAGAGGTCGGATTATCCGGTCTACATCAACCCGGAAGACAGGGACTATGTGGAACTGGGCGAGCTGGATGAATATGGCGTAAAGGAAGAAGGGGTGGATGGAATCGCCAATGGCGTGGTTGCCCTGTGGGGTGCCGTTCATGACAAGGAAATCGTCAAGAACAGCAAGGTGCCCGTGTTCCTGGCCCACGGTGACAGCGACTACGTGATGCCCTTTGCTGAAGGTTACGCAGTTACCGATGCAAGAAGGATGGTGGGTGACAATCCGGCCTTGAGCCGAATGGATTTCCAGGTTCATACGCCGACCCTTTACGGAAGCTACATTATCGATTCCATCTTGACGGAGAACAAGGTCTATCATGAATTCTATGCTCCGCGCGGTCAGGAACTGAAGCATGAATTCTACAATACGACCCGTATCGATGAGCTCGGCAACGAAATCGTGTATGCGGATTCCGTTCGCGAGAAGGCCTTCGCCTTCTTGTACATGCTGGCGATAGATTCTATTCCGTCGGTGGAACAACAAACGACTCCGCTTCCGGTACTCGCTATGGCTAAGCCTTCCAAGGTCGCTATGGGTGAGGGCAACTTGAGCTTTACAGTTGTGGATGGTGAGAATGTCGCCTATGCGCTGTTTGACCTGAAGGGCAAGCGCCTGCTTTCGGGCCGCGCTTCTATGGGTGAATCGGTTCTGCTGGATGGCGTGAACAATGGCGTCTACTACCTGCGTATCCAGGGAGAGGCCGCTCGCCGGATTGTCCTGAGAAGGTAGTTCTTTCCTGAAAAGACTCTGAAAATGATGCCCCGCAAGAAAAATGCGGGGTATTTTTCATTCTTGGGCGGGGGAGTCTTGACTAATTTTATGCATATAACTATATTTATGCATAAATAAGAATCTGCACGAGTGCGGCTTGTTCAGGCTCGCAAGAATCGTGCCATAAAAAAGGATATAACATGGAATACAAAATTAAGGACATTAACCTTGCGATCGAAGGCCGCAAGGAACTCGACCTCGCCGAAACCGAAATGCCGGGCCTGATGGCTCTCCGCAAGGAATATGCCGGCAAGAAGCCGCTGGCTGGCGCCCGCATCATGGGCAGCCTCCACATGACGGTGCAGACCGCTATCCTCATCGAAACGCTCGTGGACCTCGGTGCCGATGTGCGCTGGGTCTCCTGCAACATCTTCAGCACGCAGGATAACGCCGCTGCC
>JBGUGW010000241.1:0-8819 GCA_045111695.1 Candidatus Cryptobacteroides sp.
GACGGCATCGAGGCTGAGATGGCCCAGGAAGGCAAGCGTGAGTTCGAGGCCTCCATCAAGGGCGCCGGCGCCGAGGGCGTGTTCCTCCCGGCCGCGTTCCTGCGGACCTACTACTACACCAACGCCTCCGAGGCCAGCCCGACCTATCCCTACGGTGACGCGTTCATCGAGCAGACCGCCCTCTCCTACGAAGGCAAGCTCCGCGGCATGATGCTTGGCGAGCGCCTCGGCGTCCGCTACATCAACGGCCTGCAGGGCAACGTGGCCATCGTGACCGGTGGCGCCGACGCCGCCTGGGTCGCCGAAGAGGCCGCCGCCTCCAAGCAGAAGCCGGCATACAACAAGGCCGTCCTGTCCCCGAAGCGCCTCCAGGTCCTTCAGGGCATCACCTACGACCTGCTGCACCAGAGCACCAAGGACGTCGACCGCCTCATCATGGCGGATATGGTCAAGGCCCACGCCTCCGCCCTCGACGCCGCGATCTTCGCCGGCAGCGGTTCCAGCGGCCAGCCTACCGGTGTCCTGAACAACGCCGGCATCAACGTCGTCGCGATCGGCACCAACGGCGGCGCCATCACCTACGCGAACCTCGTCAAGATGGAGACCGAAGTCGGCATCGACAACGGCCTGCTCGACAACACCCTCGCCTACGTGTCCAACGCGAAGGTCCAGGGCGCCCTGAAGACGATCCCCCAGATCGCCGGTTACCCGGTGTACCTGCTGAACGACGGCAAGGTCAACGCTTATCCGTTCTACATGAGCAACGCCATCCCGAGCAACCTCACCACGGGTTCCGCCGAGGAAGTCTGCTCCGCGGCCCTGTTCGGCCCCTGGTCCGAGGTCATCGTCGGCGGCTGGGGAGGCCTGCAGTTCATTGTCGACCCGTACAGCGCCAAGCAGAACGGTGTCCTCGAGATCAGCGCCGCGGCCTACCACGACGTGCTCGTCCGTCATCCTGAGGCCTTCGCGGCCATCAAGGACATCACCCTCTCCTAAACCTCCGTGCCATGACCGAGAGGACAATCACGACGATGTTCGCGAACACGCTCCTGGAGGAGTTCAAGTCGCACATCCGCATGACATCATCCGACCTTGACGCCGAACTGAACCAGAAGCTCATGGCCGCGGTGGTTCACGCTGAGCACCACATCGGCAAGGTTATCCTCCGGTCGCGGTTCGTGGCCGTTCTTCCGTTTTCGCAGTCCGTCCGTCTCAAGGTCCCGGCCCCCGTGGTCGAGGGCCTTGAGGTCGACGGCGTTCCCGTGACGGACTACAGCGTGAAGGGCCGCGTCCTGACAGTGGGCCAGGGCGTCGGCGGCTCCCAGATGGAGATCACCTACGAGGCGGGCTACGAAGCCGTCCCCTTCGACATGAAGGCGGCCATCTTCATGCACGCCGCGACCCTGTTCAACAACCCGACGGACAGCGTGGAGACGCTTGCAAAGGCGTCGCAGAACCTGCTTCGTCCTTACCGGAGCTGGGGGCTGGACGATGGAGAACAGGGTTAACATAGGCGAGCTCGACACGCTCGTGACACTCAAGCAGGTCGCAATCTCTTCCGGTACGCAGGGCGAGAAGAAGTTCACGTTCACGGACTACGGCGAAGTGTTCGCCAAGGTCGAGCGGAACGTGAGCGAGCTCGTGAGCGACACCAACCTGGAAGAGGGGCAGTACATCCGGCTGACGATCTACAAGGTCCCCGCTCTCACGACGCGCTGGCAGGTGGTCGTATCAGGCCGGTCCTACGAGATCACCGCCATCGATCCCGTGTCGCGCTTCTCGCCGGTGTGCGTCCTCAATCTCCACGCCGTAAGCTGATATGCCTGCCATCTACATCGAAGGTCTCGACGACTGCCTCAGGTGCCTGGAAAAGGCGCCGCAGAACGTCCTTGACATCGCGAAGTCCGCGATGAGGGACGCGTCAAAGGCGACGGCGAAGCAGTTGAGGCAGAAGACCCCGAAACGGTGGCGCCGGCTCATCCGTTACAAGGTGTTCACTGGACAGGTGTCGCGGGACCTGAACGCCCTCGTCGGAGCGTTCAATCCGAAGCACAAGCAGACGGGTGTCTCCGACTGGTTCAAGGCCTATTGGAAGAACTACGGAACGCTGAAGCACCGTGACCCGCAGCACCACTTCCAGTCGCCCGTGAAGAGGGGGACCGCGAGGCGGAGGAACAATGAAGGCCAATTCCCGGAGAATTTCTGGGAACAGGTCATCCCCGGATGGGAGAAGGTATTCTTCCAGGAGTTCCAGGAATCCATGAAGAGGCAGCAAGCAAAACTCTACGACAGATGACAGAGAACCTTCGGGCAAAGCTCGTTTCCGTCCTGACCGGCGCGTCCGTCGCCATCGCCCTCTCCGAGGACGAGACGCAGGGCTATCCCTTCGTCACCTACGAGATGACGGTGACGCCCGTCTATGACAAGGACGGCCCATACAAGTACGTAGGCCAGACCTACATCCGCGTCGTCTCCAACGATTTCGCGGAAGCGGACACCCTCGCGGGGTCCGTCATGAGCGCCGTCAGCACGGGATTCGGACGCGGAACGGTGTACGCCTCCCGGCTTGTCAGCGTGGACAAGGACTGCGCGAACGACATCTGGACGATCGAGCTGTACTACACCCTGTCCCAGTACGGTGACGAACCGGTGGTTCCTGACGCTGGAGCGGAACCCGCAGGACCGCCCGAACCGGGCGACCCCACAGAACCTGATCCGAACAACGATGAGCCCGCGGAGGAAGTCCTGGGCTGAACCAATAAAGAACAAGCATCATGGCATTACAAGGCTACAATATCGCATTCTCTCTGAAGATAGGCGCCGCCGCCTACAAGACTATCGCCGGCCGTACTCAGGACGACCTGACCGTCGCGGCGAAAGTGAAGGAGAGCCTTACGAAGGACGATGCGGGGGTGACGAACGCGACCGTCATCGGCCAGGACATCACGTTCCGGGCGACGGCGCTCGTCGATGTCACTTCCGGCACGGCCATCACCCGCGACGGCATGCTCGCACAGGCCCTGGAAGAGGGCGCCGATGCGGTCATGGACTTCAAGTATCTCGCGACCGGCGGCAAGCTCCTCTCCGGCAAGTGCGTCATCACGAACCTGTCGGAATCCTCCAACTCGTCCGACGAGGCGACGCTTACCGTTGACTTCCGCGTCACCGGCACCGTCACGCTCTCGAACTCCTAACAACCCCGTAAACCGAAAGTATCATGGCAGTAGAAGGCTACAACATTGCATTCAAGATCGGCGGGAAGACGCTCGCCGGCCGCACGCAGGACGACATGACTATCGCGGCCCGCGTCAAGGAGAGCCAGACGAAGGACGACGCCGGCGCCACGCAGGTCGCCATCGTCGGACACGACGTCACTTTCCGGGCCACGGGTCTCGTAGACGTGACCAACACGTCCAACACGAAGGTGTACCGCGACACGATGCTGGAGAACTCCCTGAAGAAGGGCTCCGCCGCCATCCTCACGTTCGTCTATGAGGCGGACAACGGGGATTCCTACACCGGCAGCTGCATCATCACGAACTACGCCGAATCCTCCAACTCGTCCGACGAGGCGACCTACACCGTAGACTTCCGCGTCACCGGCGCTATGACCCTCGTTTCGTAAGGTATGGAGAAGGACTACATCATCCTCGGCGGTCGCAAGTACCGCGTTGAGGTCAACTGGAACGCCACGACGGCCTATCTCCGGGCCGTCGGCCGCGATTCCATCGACGAGCTCGCGAAGGTTTCCGAAATCCGTCCGTCCGAACTGACGGCCCTCATGGCCGCGTGCATCGGCGAGGGCGAGCGCCTGGACGGCCGCGGGGACGCCCCGTCGGCCCTGGATCTGGGCGCCATCGTGACGCCGGAAGACGTCGCCGCCTTCCTGAACATCTACGTCCGCCAGAGCGCGCCCCGCATGGAGGCGGACGGCGGAAAAAAACAGGAAGCCACGGAAGCCTCCCGTCAATGACGATCGGCCAGGTCCGGGGCTGGGCGATCTCCCGCCTCGGGCTTGACCGTGAATCCTTCGGCCTGTTGAGGCTCGGGGAATACTGGGAGGCGATGACGGTCTGGATTGAGGACCGGAACGCGGACCGCCGGCACGTCGCGGAAGTCGTCAGGGGCGTCGGACTGAGACTGTTCAATCTGCAGCTCGCCAAGGGCAAGAGCATCGACGCACACGACTTCATGCCGTTCCCCTGGGACCCCGAAAGCCAGGAACCTGACGACGGCGGGCTGTCACAGATGACCGACGAAGAGAAGCAGGCATCGCTTCAAAATCTGTTGAAACACGTAAACTGGATGCAGGATGGCGACTGAGCCTAACATGAAAGTCCACATCGGAGCCGACACCAAAGACTTCGACAAGGGCGTACGTGACGTAAAGAAGGGCCTGAAGGACCTGGAGAAGACCGGGACGCAATCGTTGAGCGCCCTCGGCGAGGCCTTCGGTGTCGATACCGGCAAGGTCGGACAGTTCTCGTCCGCCATCGTCGGACTTGGCGCCAAGCTGCAACAGACAGGCAACGCCGGCGCCCAGGCGTTCGGTAGAATCCTGAGCGCCATCGGTCCGCTCGGGGGCGCCATCGCAGGGCTCGGGCTCGGCGCGGCAATCGCCGGTTTCAACGAACTCAAGAAGGAGGCGGAGGCCTTCAAGAACACCGTCGAGGGTGCCAATATGGAGATGGCTACCGCTGCCTACGTTGACACCTATAAGCAGATCCTCCGCGACTTCAACGGCGACACGGGCAAGGCGATTGCCGAAACGGAAAGCCGTTGGAAGAAATTCTGGGGCACGATGGGCATCACCGTGCGGGAACTGTTCACGACAGGCGCATGGCAGGGGACGAATACGCCCGGAGGCGTCGAGGCCCTGAACGATTACACCCGCAGGATCTCCGCCGCGCGTGAAGGCGGCGAGAAGGCCCAGGAAATCACCAACCAGATCTACAACCTGGAACGCAAGCGCAAGGAGCAGGCCGTCGAGCTCGCGAAACTGAACGATGACATCGCGGCCAAGATGCTGATTGCGAAAGACACGACCGTATCTCTCGAAGAGAGGCAGGATGCAATCTACAAGATTGAACTGATGCTCTCCCAGAAGAAGGCCATGACCGTCGGCCTGGAAGAGAAGATCGCGGAACTCTACAAGCAGCGCTCAGGCCTCGCCAAAGACGGCGTAAAGAATGCGGACGATACGCTTGCGGCGAATGCTCGTGTCTATGAGGCTTCCAGGGCGATCACTCAGGAATCTACCGCCCTGTTGCGCATCAAGAGCAGCATCGGCAAGGCCACTGATGCGGAGATCGCCGCCCTTCAGAAACAGCTGGAACTACAGAAGCAGATAGATGCGGTTCACAATAAGTGGGCGAGCATGAATGAAGGTCTGGGCGGACTGTCCGGGGTGAGCTCTCCGACCTTCCCGGGCGTCACCAATCCGTCCATGACGATCCTTCCGCGCCAGCAAGACGTCCAGGCGTTCAAAGAGACATTTACAGCCAATCTCGGCGACATCACCGTCGGCATAGGATTCAAGGCCGACACGGAGCAGATCCACGACATCACGAACGAAGTGACGTCCCTGCTTGAATCCTCCGTCGCCCGGACCGGCGAGCTCATCGGAAACCTCGTCGGCACCCTCGCCGGCGGAGGCGACGCCTGGGGAGACTTCAAGAGCGCGGCGCTTTCCGCGTTCGGAGACATGGCCATCGCCGTCGGTAAGATTGCGATCTCCATGGGCGTTGCGGCGGCCGGCATCGACGTCGCCCTGAAGGACACGGGTCAGTGGTACGTGGCGGTCGCCGCGGGCGCGGCCCTCGTCGCCCTGGGCGCAGCCGTGAAGTCCTCCCTTTCCGCAGTAGCATCCGGTGACTACAGCGCCGGCGGAGGCTCCTATTCGGGCGGCTATTCAAGCGGCGGAAGCAGCGACTATGAGCAGCGCGAAGTCAAGGTGTATGTTACCGGCACACTTGAAGCAGACGGCGACAAGCTCATCACGGTCATCCAGAACGCGAACAAGAAGAACTACTACACGCAATAATGGCCTACGGAGTTAAATATCGCTTTGAGTTCGCCCCTGCCTGTTGTGGTACTGGTGGTTCCTACTACCGTGTCGATCTCTTGGAAGACGGTTATTCAGGAACCGTCACCAAGCGTCCCCTCGGGAAGGCTCCCATAATCAGGATGCAGGACGCAGGTTGCATACGCGCAACGTCATGCGATCTCGTCCTGGAATGCCAAGTTGAAGGAGAGTTCGTCGACCTCTATACGACCAACCCTTTCCAGTACAAGGTTGAGGTATACCTGGCCGAAGGCGTTAGCTCCTGGTATATCTGGCGAGGCTACGTGGCAACTGAAATCTATAGTGAGCCTGACATCGCTCCGCCTTATGACGTGAGGATCACGGCGACGGATGGCCTTGGTGTTCTCAAGGAATACGACTTTGAGGCCTCCGGTGCGATGTCAATCAGGGAGCACATTTGCGCATTTCTGAACAAGGCCGGAGACGCCGCGCCGATGTTCTATTATGCAACGATGTTGAGTGAGTTCCAGAGCACGACGCCCGTTTTCATGGACGATGCGAAAATAGATCTCGACTATATGGCCGGGGAGAATTGCTACGACGTTCTGAAGTACCTTCTGGATTCGCTCCGTTCCGTTCTCCTGTATCGAGGCTCCCACTGGCTCATCGTCCGCGAGGTCGACGCTCAGATTGATTCAAGCGGTATGCTGTCGGTCGTTCAATGTATCACGGCGGACCCCTATTACACCCCGTACAGTACGACCGTGAAGATGGGAAATTCGGTCGGAAAGATGGGCGTCGCCGACATGTGGCCGGTGGGCTATCTCACCCGGCGTGTTGTGCCGGCGAAGAGGTCCGTGACGGTTGAGGCTCCTTGGCATCCGCTCAACGGTGCTCCTTCCGTTCAGGATGACCAATGGGACGGTAGTGGCGGAACTCACTACTATACCGGTGCTTCGTTCGTTTCCGTCGGAGACGGTAATAGCTATTACCAGTTTGGAACCTCAGGGGGGTATAACTTCACGGATCAGATATTTGCGGAGATCCCAGTGGAAAACTTCAAGCTGACAATGAACGTGAAGATTCGGGCGTCTTTGGCTCCTGGACAGACTGCCAATGGAACTATTGGTATGGACGTCGGTTTCTATCCGAGCGGTAGTTCGAGCTTTATCGCATATTGCGGGCCACAATTTGGATGGGGAGCTTATGCGTCCACGGACAGCGACATTCAAAAACAGACCGTCGATGTCCAGACGGACCTTTCTTCGGACGCCCAAGAAGTCACCTTCTCCATTCCTCCGCCCACTGGGTATACCGCCGGCACAGTGAGGATTTACATCTTGGGAAAGGGAATCCGTGTCTTTGACGTAGTTGCCGATCAGAACCTGAACAAGGGCTATCGTGACCGGATCATCCTCGACAACGGAGCTCGAGGCGAGGCGGAAACGCTCGAAATTACAGGCGGCCGTCTCTTGGCGAATAATTTCTTAGGCCTGAACTTCCTCCAGGGAGTGTTCTTTAGTTCGACGAACGGGGCTATTACTCAGTTCAGCGACTATCTTACAATCGGCAAGGATTTTATGACGCTGACTGCCCTTGCCTATGCCAGGGAGGTGGTCGCGCCGAGAATATCCATTTCCGGAAAGCTGAACCACGATAAGAATCCAGCGGTCGGGCTGCCCCTTCCGTTCATCAAGTCGCACGGCGTCTGGGCCCTGATGAAGACAATGAGCTGGGATATGGGCCTCGAGGATGTAGACTTCGAGGCTGTGACATTACCCCCCTTAGTGGTAATGACGGTAGATAGCGAAGAAATAACGGCAATACCGAAAAATTAGGAATTTAACGTCCCTTGGGGACTAAAACATATTTTGAACTATGGGAGCAATTACCTTACCTAATGCGAGAGCCTGTTCGGACATCACGTTCAAGGTCCGGCTGAAGGACAACGACGTCGCCGTCGACTGGAACAGCCTGTCGGACATCCGGGCGCTCATCTATTCGGACGTGCAGAGGGCCGTAGCCGGCCGCTGCACGGTCTCCATCGACGGGGAGGATTCTACCCTTCTCGTGTGCAACTATGCCGCCTCGAAGCCCCAGTACCTGGGCATCAATTCCATCGTGATCCGCGCGACCTACCAGGGCCGCACGAAGACCTACGACAAGAAGGCGGTCAACATCGTCGCCCGGACCGCGCAGCTCGGGGCCCAGGTCACTATCAACGACCCCACCGTCAACGTCCAGATCGAGGTGACGGAAGTGGACACGTCCCTCCTGGACGACGCCATCAACGCCGCCTTCGACGCGGCGGAGGACGCCATCGCCGCCCGGGACCTTACTCTCGCAACGGAAGCCGACGTTGAGGCTGCTGAAGCCCTGCGCGTGACCGCGGAACAGGGCCGCGTCGATGCGGAGGCCCTGAGGGTGTCCGCCGAATCCGGACGCGTGGACGCGGAAGCTTTGCGCGTCTCCGCAGAGAGCGGACGTGTCAATGCCGAATCCGGCCGCGTCGATGCGGAGGCTGCCCGCGAAATCGCGGAAGGCCGGCGCGTGAGCACGATGGAAACGTGCGTGCGTCAGGAGAAGGAGCGCGCCGACGCGGAAGATCTCCGCGTTGCCGCAGAACAGGACCGCGTGGACGCGGAAAGTATCCGTGTGGGCAACGAGGCTGGCCGCGATGAAAATGAAGAAATCCGCATAGGCGCCGAGAGCGAACGCATTGAGGCCGAATCCGGCCGTGTCGACGCGGAGGCTGCGCGCGTCCTCGCCGAGAGCGACCGCGTGGACGCCGAGA
>JBGUGW010000242.1:0-3003 GCA_045111695.1 Candidatus Cryptobacteroides sp.
GTTCCTGCTGGTCTCGCCGGATCCTATCCCGCAGTCGATGCTTTCCTCCGGTACCCAGGATGTGGGGAACAGCATGACCTTCTATGACCATATCATATCCGTCTTTCCTGACAATTTCGTCCAGCCTTTCCTTTCGGGGAACATACTGTCGATCCTGATGGTGGCCATTGCCTTCGGACTCGGTATCTGCTTCATGAAGGACTCTGATGCCAAGTCAGTACTGGTGAATGGTATACAGGGCCTTCAGGAACTGTTCTACATCCTTATCAGGGCTTTGATCCGTACCCTGCCTCTCGGCATTGCGGCCTTCGCCGCCCAGCTTACCGCCCAGCTCAGCGGCGGCCTGATCCTCGGATCGCTCGGCAAATGGACTGCCGTCATCCTTGCCGGCAACCTGGCGCAGTTCTTCATCGTCCTGCCAATCTTCCTCCTGGTCCGCGGCATCAATCCCTTGCGGGTTTTCAAGGCCATGAGCCCAGCGGTGATGATGGCCCTGTTCACTAAGAGCTCCGCCGCGACCTTGCCAGTAACGCTATCCTCTGCCGAGGAACGCCTCGGCGCTTCGCCCAAGGTCTCGCGCTTCGTGCTCCCGATATGCACCACCATCAATATGAACGGCTGTGCTGCCTTCATCCTGGTAACGTCCTTGTTCGTAATGAAGTGTGGAGGAATGGACCTGAGCATCTGGCAGATGCTTCTTTGGGTGCTGGCTTCTGTAATTGCTGCTGTTGGAAACGCCGGAGTGCCCATGGGATGCTTTTTCTTGACAGTTTCCCTTTTGACGGGCATCGGCGCCCCTGTGGAGGTCATGGGCCTGATCCTTCCTATCTATACTATCGTCGATATGGTGGAGACTGCCGAGAATGTCTGGTCGGACTCCTGCGTCTGCGCGATGACCGACAAGGACCTCAGGGAGGAATAGTTTATCCATCATGCACAAAAAAAAAGACCTGCGGAAACACCGCAGGTCTTTTTTCATATCCGGGACTCTTACTACATCGCAGCGAGTCTCTTGTAGGTGTTGAGGCGGATCTTCGCGAACTCCTCGGTCTTCTGCAGCAGCTCGGCGGCCCTGTCAGGGAAGGACTTGTAGAGGGAAGCGAAGCGGACCTCGCCTTTGAGGAAGTCCTGGAACTTGCTCCAATCAGGCTCCTTGGAGTCGAGGGTGAACGGGTTCTTGCCCTGCTCCTCGAGAGCGGGATTGTAGCGGTAGAGATGCCAGTAACCGCACTCGACGGCGAGTTTCTCCTCTTTCTGGCTCAGGCCCATGCCGGCCTTGAGGCCGTGGTTGATACAAGGGGCGTAAGCGATGATGAGGGACGGTCCGTCGTAGGCCTCGGCCTCCTTGATGGCGTTGAGGTACTGCACCGGGCTGGCGCCCATGGCGACCTGGGCCACATAGACATAGCCGTAGCTGATGGCCATCATGCCGAGATCCTTCTTGCGGATCTTCTTGCCGGAAGCCGCGAACTTGGCGATGGCTCCGGCCGGGGTGGCCTTCGATCTCTGTCCGCCGGTGTTGGAGTACACCTCGGTGTCGAGTACGAGGATATTGACGTTCTCGCCGGAAGCGAGGACATGGTCGAGACCGCCGTAGCCGATGTCGTAGCTGGCTCCGTCACCGCCGAAGATCCACTGGCTGCGGGCGGCGATGAAGTTCTTCAGTTCGACGAGCTTCTTGGCGTTGTCGCAAGGCTTGCCCTCGAGCATCGGGACGAGCCTGTCGGCTACGTCGCGGGTGACAGCGTAGTCGTTGCGGTTCTCAAGCCACTTGGCGGCCAGCGATGCGGCCTCCTCGTTCTTGCCTTCGTCCACGATGTGCTGCATGCATGCGGCCACCGTTTCGCGGATGCGGTCGGAGCCGAGGTGCATGCCGAGGCCGAACTCGCAGAAGTCCTCGAAGAGGGAATTCTGCCATGCCGGGCCGTGGCCCTGGGCGTCGGTGCAGTAAGGCGAAGCCGGGAACGATGCTCCGTAGATGGAGGAGCAGCCGGTGGCGTTGGCAATCATCATATGGTCGCCGAAGAGCTGGGTGATGTTCTTGATGTAAGGGGTCTCACCGCAGCCGGCGCAGGCGCCCGAGAACTCGAACAGAGGCTGTGCGAACTGGGAAGCCTTCATGTTGGCTGCCTTGCTGAGGACGCTGTCCTTGTAGCCGACCTTGGAATTGAACCAGTCGAAGGAAGCCTGGACGTCCTTGTTGTCCTGATAGGAAGCCATTGCGAGGGCCTTCTCCTTGGCGAGGCAGACATCCACGCAGTTGCCGCAACCAGTACAGTCGTCGACGGAGATGGCGATGGCGTACTTGTAATCCTTGAGGTTGGCCTTGCCCTGGGCTATCTTGGTGCCGGCAGGGGCAGCGGCGGCCTCCTCGTCGGTGAGGAGGAACGGACGGATGGCGGCGTGAGGGCAGACGAATGCACAGGTGTTGCACTGGATACACTTGTCGGCATCCCATACGGGGACGTTGACGGCGACGCCGCGCTTCTCATAGGCTGCGGTGCCGGCCGGCATGGTGCCGTCCTGGTAGGGGAGGAAGGAGCTGACGGGGAGGGTGTCGCCGCACTGGGCGTTGACGATGTCAGCGACGTTCTTGACGAACGCGGGAGCCATGCGGTTGGCGTTCGGGTTGACGAACTTCGCGGTGATCTCGGCCCACTCGGCAGGAACCTCGACCTTGGTGTACTCGCCGCCGCGGTCGATGGCGGCGTAGTTCATGTTGACGATGTTCTCGCCCTTCTTGCCGTAGCTCTTGAGGGCTGCGTCCTTCATGTACTTCACGGCATCCTCGTAAGGGATGATGCCGGAGATCTTGAAGAATGCGGACTGGAGGATGGTGTTGGTGCGTCCTCCGAGGCCGATCTCGGCGGCGATCTTGGTGGCGTTGATGATGTAGAGGCTTACATGCTTCTTCGCAATGATGGCCTTTACGTTGTCGGGTATGCGCTCGAGGGTCTCCTTCTCGTCCCAGAGGGAGTTGAGGAGGAGGCTGCCGCCGTCCTT
>JBGUGW010000243.1:0-2479 GCA_045111695.1 Candidatus Cryptobacteroides sp.
GTCGAGGACAATGACATCAATGTCTTCGACGACAATGCCGCAGATGTCGTAGCGGCGATTTTCGGCCCGGACAATTCCAAAAGGCCGAAAATCGCGCTCCAGATGTTCCTCTACGACCTGTTTGCAGAGAAGGACATAAAGGATGGAACCGTGATTTCCAATTCTGTCTACTCCCCTGCAAAGCTGTTCGTCTCACCCGTGCAGACCATCCCCGCGAGCCCCGTTTTCACCTCGCTCATGAAGGAACGCCTCTCGGAGATGCTGAGTGAGATCTCCGACACTTCGGTGCCGTTCTCACGCACCGACGACGCCAAGACTTGTTCCCATTGTGACTTCAAAACCATCTGCGGCCGATGATCAAGATACTCAAAGCCTCCGCAGGTTCGGGAAAGACCTACAACCTCGCCAAGGAGTACATATCCATACTGCTCCACAGTACCGACAGATATGCGTACCGGCATATCCTCGCCGTGACATTCACCAACAAGGCGACGGCGGAGATGAAGACACGCATACTCAAGGAACTCAGCCAGCTTGCCACGGATCCGGTGAAGTCACCGTATTTCGACGATTTCGTCCCTGCCCCCTGCAAGGATGCGGACGAGCTGAAAACCCGTGCCGGGCAGATCCTCGTAGACATCCTGCACGATTATGGTTCCTTCTATGTGAGCACCATCGACAAGTTCTTCCAGATGACGCTCAAGGCATTCTCGCGCGAGATCGGGCAGTTCGCTTCGTACCAGGTTGAACTGGACCGCAATTCTCTGGTCCATGAATCTGTAGACCGTATTCTCGACTCCCTGACTGAGGATTCCACCGAACTCATACGGCGGCTCAACGAAGGGGTCATGGAGCAGTTGCGCCAGGGCAAGAGGGTGAACCTCGAAAAGGGCCTGTATGACATGGCTGAAAAGCTCAAGAGCGAAGAGCGCCGCGAGCGCTCGGAGTCGATGGGCATCGATGCGGCGACAGCCTTTTCCGAAGAAAGGCTCGCGGCGGTCAGGGCCGAGTGCGACAGGGTCATCGAGGAGTTCCCCGCTGCTCTTAAGGCTGCGGCAGAATCCGTCATCGAAGTCATGGACAGCGCCGGAGTTCCTCTCGCAGAGACCAGCCGCGGATTCATGGCCAAGGTCGTGGATTATGTCTCTATCGATCCGGGCAAGCCTATCGTCAAGCCTTCCGCGACATTCTTCCGGAACGCAGCAGATCCCGAATCCTGGTTCGCCAAGGCAAAGGCGCGGAACTTCCTGCCCCGCGTCCAGGGCACTCTGGAAGGTCCCCTGGACACTTTCTGCGCGTTATTCGACCTGCCCATGAAACGCTACAATACCGCCGTCCTTATCAAGGAGCAGACCTTCGGCCTGCGTATGGCCGTCGATTTCTACCGCGAGTTCGATGCGCTCCTGAAGGAAAAGAACGTTCTGGGCCTCGACGACTCCAACACCCTCCTTAGGGGCATCATCGACGGCAGCGACGCCCCATTCATCTATGAAAAGATGGGCGTCCGCTTCGAGAACTTCCTGTTGGACGAGTTCCAGGACACTTCCAACATCCAATGGCAGAATTTCCTCCCGCTGCTGCGCGAAAGCGACGCCTCCGGACGGGCCAACCTTGTCGTAGGAGACGTCAAGCAGAGCATCTATCGCTGGCGAGGTTCCGACTGGGACCTCCTTGCAAACCGTCTGACAGAGCAGTTCCCGCACTCGGTCGTCAAGCCGCTTGATCCCAACTGGCGCAGCTGCGGGGCCATAGTCAAGTTCAACGGCGAGTTCTTCACCCATGCCGCTAAAGCTGTCGGAGCGTCTGGCATCTATTCCGACGTCGGGCAGGAGATCAAGTCGGACGATCCTCAGAAAGGGTATGTGAGGCTGACTTTCTGCGATGCAGGCGACGAGGACAGGATGGTGCTCGAGAGCATATCCGAAGCACGCGAGGCCGGAGCACGCTACGGAGACATCGCGGTCCTCGTGCGCAACAATGCCGAGGGCGGCCGCGTCGCCGCATTCCTTATGGAATCCGGCGTCCCCGTCATCAGCGACGACTCGCTCGCGCTGAAATCTTCGGTGACAGTGCGCCGCCTGGTCTCGCTGCTCTCGTGCGTGGACAATCCCGACGACACAGTCAGCAGCTATCTCGCTTCGTCGCTGGACATAGCCGTCCCCGAGCAGTATCACTCGCTGGTGGACCTGTGCGAAGGACTGCTGCGCGAAATGCAGGACAAGGACCCCTCCGGCTTCGAGGGCGAATCCCTCTACGTACAGTCGTTCCTGGACTATCTCCAGGACTGGTGCGCCAAAGGCGGCAACAGCCTGCAGCACTTTCTCAAGGACTGGAACGAAGAGGGCAACGACCCGTGCCTGAGCTCCCCCTCCGACAGCAACTCCGTCAGGATCATGACCATCCACAAGTCCAAGGGCCTGGAGTTCCCGCACGTGATCTTCCCCTACGCCGAAAAGGTCGGCTTCTACAAGGAGGGCTG
>JBGUGW010000244.1:0-9285 GCA_045111695.1 Candidatus Cryptobacteroides sp.
TGAGCGCGACCTCAAGCACAATGCCGGCTGGCAGGCGCAGCTGGTGGAGGCGATGGACTCGAGCGACATGCTCATCTACATGCATTCCAAGAATGCCAACGAGTCGGCGGAGGTGGGAAGGGAAATCAACTACTTTGCCGACAAGTGCCACCGCCCTATCATTATCTACCGCCTGGACGACGTCGCATACAACCGCGACAGGGCATATTACCTGCAAAGCATCAACTACATAGACTCGCTCGTCAACCCGGAGGACGGGCTTGAGCAGCTTGCCGCCAATGTCCGGCACACCTTGGAAGGGCAGCAGGCCGAAGGGCTTGCGAACAATCCCGGCAAGGCGCGGATAATGCTGCGGCGGGCCGTGGTCCCGCTGCTGGCCGCAGCACTCCTGCTGTGCGCATTCCTGGGCTTCCACGCCTTTGAAAAGGGGAAGGTCAACCGCCTGCAGCAGCAGGGTGCGGCCCTCGTGTCCCGGGCGGAAGGATGGCTGGCCAGCGAAGATTCCCTTGAGTTCGTCCTTCCTGCCATCGATGAAGCCGAGGACTTGTATGCCAGGAGCACCGGCATGGTGACGGCCAAAGCGCCGGAAGCGCCGGATTTTTCCGAGATCCGCGAAACGGCCCTCAAAACCCTTTCCGACATCCGGGAGCGCAGGATCAATACGGTCAAAGCCCTGTATGAACCGCTGAAATTCGTCTCTAAGGAAAACAGCACCGCCTCCGTGGGGGTCATCTCCTCGAACATCGGGATGATCCACCGGCTCGACTCCCTGCTCGGAGTCCCTGCCGACGGGGGGATTGAATTGATTGAAAACAACATAAAATAATAACACTGACTGAAATGAAAAAAGGATTATTGACCCTGTTCGCCTTTCTGGCTGCCGGCTTGATGGCTTTTGCCCAGACTGCCGGAGAAAAAGAGTCTTTCGAGACGATGAAGAGTGCGGCGAACCTGTACCTCCTCAACGGAGATTTCGCAGCTGCCAAGGCACAGTATGACGGAATATTCAAACTGTTCAGGCAATATGAGGATTTCACCAAAGAAATTCGTCCCGACTATGAGAAATGCCTGAGGGAGCTTGACAAGATCGCAGCTGCGAAGAAGGAAAGCGAGCGTCTCGTATTCTCACAACCGTTCGTCAATTTCTCCTATTCGTCCGAGGCGCACAACGTTACGGTCCTCGCCGGCAAGGGAGGTACGGGCAAATGGGAGGTGGAGAGCTGCCCCGAATGGTGCAAGCTGACAAAGGCGGACAACAACCTTTCGATCGTCGCCGAAGCCAACCCCGATCCTTCCTTCCGCAACGGCGAGATCCTCATCAAGATGGTCGTGTCGGGCAAAACCGTCACACGCGGACTTCCAGTCCTTCAGATCGCCCGTCCCCTCCAGGAGAGGAGCGTCAGGATCATCACCAATCCTGAAGGATCCCAAGTCACTATCGGAAGCGATCCCACCCCCCGCATCACCCCTGTCACTCTCGCGCTGGCCGAAGGTGAGATCCCCATCCACATCCTGCGGAACGACTATTTCGCCCTTGATACTTACATCACCGTCAGCGCCGACGACGACCCGAAGGTGACGAAGGAGTACCATTTCGACCTTACGCCCCGTTTCGCCCTGGCGAAGCTGACGATCAACGCCGCCACTGGAAACCTTGACAACAAGAACCCCAAGCTCTTCATCGGCGGCAAGCAGATCAATCTCGACGGATACTATGGCCGTGGCGGCGTCCGTACGTTCAATACGGCCGGATCCTTCATCACCCATCTCGAACTGTATCAGGACAACGAGCGCAACTTCGTCATCCCTCTCGAGCCCGCTACATATATGGTCACCGCGACCGCCGATGATTTCGAGGACTACTCATATTCGTTTACCGTCAGGGAGGGTGAGACAGTTCCCCTCGACGTCATTATGACCCCCAAGCGCGGCACGGTCCGTTTCTTCAATGGAAGGAATGCCGACGGAGCCGTCATCAAGGACGGATCGACGCCTATCGGCACCCTAGCGGACCATCTCGAGGTACAGATGACGGCCGACGACCACAAGATCTCCTTCGAGAAGAAGGATTTCATGTCTGATGTCCCCACATACTCCATCCACGTGGAACCTGGCAAGACCCTCGATTTCGAGGTCAATATGAACCCCCTCTCCTACCTGACCATCAACTCTGTCCCGGCGGGAGTTGAAGTTATCATCAACGGGGTTGCCGAAGGCATCCGCACCCCTGTATACAACAAAGCCATTCCGCTTGGAGAGAACACCATCACACTGAGCCAGAAGAGCTATTACCCCGTGACATTCGTAAGGCAGTCAGGAGTCATCGGCGCTGTTGACACCCTGAACGTGACGATGAAGCCCAGCTTCCCTCTACACATTCTCTCGGATGCTTTCAGGAGCACAACAAACGCCGTTACCGGCTTCAACGTGTATCTCACTTCCCTTGACGGAGGGGAGCCCCGCGTAAAGGAATACGACCACTACACCGATGCAATAGTCGACCTTCCTTACGGAAAATACAAATATGAGTTCCGCCGCTTCAGCACGGGTCCTGAACCCGGCTTCTCCGGAGGAGTGAGGCTGCGTGGACAGAGAAGGCACAAGGACCTTGCATACAAGGGTATCTTCACTTTCAATGAGAAACACAACACGCTGCACCGCATGTCCTATTCCGAAGGAGGAAACCTTGGAGTCCTCACGGGTGAACTGGGATTGTCCGACAGGTTTATCAACGCCGGTGAGGCGAATTCCTACAAGGAGATGGGAAGCGTTTCTTTCCTGAAATTCCCTATACTGCCCGGCTGGTCCACTTCATTGGCACGCGCCACTGCTTTCGAGTCAACGCTTCAAGAGTCTGCATTGAACGGCGCCCCCCGGTACCTGTTCAGCGGCTCGTTCGCGTTCATGAACGGTGAGTTCCGTGTCGGAGGAGGAATCCATCAGTACCTTGACGTAGACATCCTCGCTTCCTATGCTTATACCCCCCAGATCCACACCTTGGGCTGGGGCGTCCTGGAAGACATGAACTTCTCGTATGTAGACATGACCGACATCTTCTTCGGACTCGAATTCCATTCAAGACTTCCAGTCCTGAACGCCAGTTTCAAGGTCGGTTACCGTATGATGAAGGGCAACGCCAACATATTCGGAACTGAAAACAAGAAGAACGTCTTCACGAGCTATCCCTTCGACAACAGCGGCATGATGGCTTCCATCGGCCTGATGCTCGGAGGAAAGGACAGCAAGGGAGCCAACATCCTGAGGGTTTTCTACCAGTAGGCCATGCTTTCATTCCTTGAACAGCTGAGCGCCGGAGCGGTATCCTGGCTGGTCATTGCAGCCGTACTCCTGTACGGCGCATTGACCCTTGTGATGCTCCGGCGGAGACCGGACAGGCTCTGGATCCCCGCCCTGGTCATCCTCACCCTCGCCTCCATGCTCTACTGGCAGGCCTATGATTTCGCATCTGCCAAGGCCTGGTTCCCGAAGCTGGTGATATCCATATTATCAGCTGCGGACCTGTTCCTGTTCAAGATGATCTATACCTTCGGCAATATGACGCCATTCTTCAACCTGCATGACGGAATGGCTGTCGAAGGGGTGGTGAATCCACAGGCCCACCTGATCCTTCTCCAAGGACTGTATATCTGCGCGATGTGGACGACATCCATCCTGATCGTGCATTTCCTGGCCGGGAGAATTGTCAGCCGGACCTGGCTGCTCAACCATGCGGGGAAGGCATCCGGCGCAAGGACACATATCTTCCTCGGAACGGGAAGGAAGGCCGTGGCCCTTGCCAAGAGCCTTCCGGCAGGGGATAAGGTCATCTTCGTGGAGGAACCTTCGGGAGAATCACTCCCTGCCAAGGTGTCCATCCTCGGCTTTTTCAGGGGTGTGAAGTCAGGTTCATCCATCATCGAAAAGCTCCGCACGGATATGCCGGATGCGGTCGTGCTCAAGGCCAGGAAGACCATAGCGAAATGTACTGAAGGCGCATTCTTCGAGGAACTCGGACTGAAGCGCCTGGCAGCCTGGGCATCCTCCCCGGACAACTGTTTTTATCTATTGTCGGACAAGGCTGACGAGAACCTCTCGGCATTGCGCTGCATGCTTCCTGTCAAGGCACAGGTTTACTACCACGCCAAACGGGAAGGCGCCGCATTGAAAATGGACCAGGCGTCGGATTCAAACATACACATCATAGATTCTTCCTTCCTGGCGACCAACGCTCTGAAAAGCGATGAGAGCCTGTATCCCGTCCGGCTGGTGGAAGTCGGCAGGACTGCAGACGGTGAGCCGGCAGGCTATGTCTGCAGCCCCTTCCGGGCGATGGTCTGCGGATTCGGCGAAAGCGGGCAGGGAGCATTGTCATTCCTGTACGAGTTCGGGACCTTTGTCGGCAAGGACGGACAAGCCAGTCCTTTCCACTGCGAAGTAGTGGACGCTGACATGGACAGGCTGGCCGCCGGATACAAGGCGGCCCGCCCGGCGCTGGACGTCTCGGAGCGCGTCAGGTTCATCCAGGACGATACTCAGTCCGAGGCATTCCGGGTATTGCTCAGGGAGCGGATAGAGACCCTCAATTATGCCTTCATATCCCTCGGCGACGACAGCAGGAGCATCAACCTGGCCATCGAGATGCTTGAAAGCGCCTTCAAACACCGCAAAGGTCTTGACAACCTTCTCATAGTCGTCAAGATGAACCGGCCGGATGAGTACAAGGACATGATCCGCTTCTTCAACGACAGTTATGGCGGTCGCGAACTCATCCGGACCATAGGAGAGACCGACAAGACATGGACTTGGGACAATGTCTCGAAAGAAGGGCATATGCGTTATGCCAGGCGGTTCCAGGCATCTTATACCGCCAGCGTGGGCGACGGCGTTTCCTGGGATGACCGGGAAGAGCTGATACGCCGCAAGCCCGGATCGGAACTTGCCCACCGTATGGAACTCCGCCGCAAGACAGAGCAGGACTACGCGAATTATTTCCACGTAAAGGTCAAGGCTACGCTTTGTCCCGCCCGCTTGTGGAAGACCCCGGAAACCGCTTACGATATTCCGATACGATACGAAGGCAGGCATTATAGCGGCGAGGATGAAAGTGCCGCCAAGGTCCTGGAATACCTTGCCATACTCGAGCATCTGCGCTGGACCGCGTCGCACGAGATGGCCGGATACTGCTGCGGCGAAGAAAAACGCGAGGACCTGATGATCCATCCGGACATGCGTCCTTATGAATCACTCGACGAAGTGACGAAACATTACGACTGGATAGTCGTGCGGACCACACTCAATATCCTGGCGGCCCTGCAAGAATAAACAGCATGCTAAGTGCGAAGCAAAAAGCCTCAGTTCCCGGACTGAGGCTTTTTGCTATAGCTTGACGCGGATATATTTCGCAAGCCAAATGCTGACGCCGGCTATCAGGATGCCGGATGGCACTATCGCCCAGGCCGGCAGTCTCGGCTGGCCGGCCGCTTCCATCGCGACAACTATGTACGGAATCAGCACCCACTGGATAAGGTAGACGGTATTCACATGCCTGGAAGTGAAGTCGGTAGCTTTCAGGAAAGCCCCGCTCAGATGAAGGGAAATACGGTAGCAGATAAACAGCTGCAGGCCGACGGCAAAGAGCGTCCACAACGTTCCCGGGAGATGCTGGATGTAGTATGAATCGCGGGAAAGGGCAAAGACATTCACCGGATCCCATCCCATGTATTTCATCGCCACAGTCAGTCCCGCCAGTCCGGCGGCGGACACGACGGCGATGCGGCCGTACATCCTCCTCTTGTCCCTGACGGTCTGCAGGTACTCGCCGAAAACGATTCCGGCCGCCGGGTACACGAACCAGAGCGACAGGGGGAAACAGACGTTGGAATTGGTGTGGAAGACGAGGCCGACGGCGTACTGCGCCGCGCGGGGCAGGCCGTCGAAACTATGGAGCAGCACGATCCCGAGTCCTTGAAGGAGCAGGGCGATCGAGAGTATCCAATACCGCCCTACCTTCCATTTTTCCAGCAGGGCGACAAGCAGGAAGGCCACTCCCGCGAACTGCAGGATGTCGACCAGACCTATCGTATCGACTATCGTCCAATACCCCCAAGAATCCCCGGAAAGACGCGCCAGCAGGAACGGTATGGTCATCCTGATGACATTGAGCAGGTAAGACGCTCCCAGCAACTTGAGGCCCCTTATCGCGAATGCCCTGGGATTGCGGTGCTTGGTGTAGACCATGCCGACGCCCATCACGAACATGAACACCGGAGCGGCCAGAGGCCCCCCGGTGAACTCTATTATCCCGCGGAAAAAGCTGTCGGGCATGCTCCAGTAGTTCACGGCGCCCATCTCCTCATACACATGGACTATCACCATGTAGAAGATGGCGACCACCCTCGCCACATCCAGCTCCAGCTGCCTTCCGGTATTGATCCTGTCTTTCACGAGTTTAAATCCGGCTGCACCTGTCAGTTGTCTCCTGACAGCCCGTCTACAATCCCCTCAAGGGCACTGCCTACGCGCTCTATCGCCTTCTTGGCTATCGCTTTCGTGAAACGGGCCTCGAGCCTTGCCACTTCCTTCAGCTGCTCATTCGTGAAATTGCACTCCTTCGCGGTCTCGCGGACGGCATCGAACCTGGCCTGCAGGGAGTCGATGTCATCGACGCTGAAACTGTCCTTCTCGACCGTCTTGCAGAGGGACTCAAGCTGGGAAATGACCTTCTCCTCCTTCGACTGGCAGGACATCAGGAAACAGAAAGTGACGAGGACGGCAACGACTGCCGCAAATCTTCTGAAGATTCTGGTTTTCATAATCGTGGTTATTTCTCTTAACAAAGTTAGTCAATTATTCGTATATTTGATGCGGAGCAGCATAATTATACAGGACCATGTCACTTATAATCAACAAGATTAACAAAGGGAACAAGGGAGGCGTCTTCCTTCGGTTCATAAGGGTGGTTTTTCTCCTGATCATCATCTTCGGCCCCATTGCGGCCGCCTCGCTTTTCGACCTCTCCGCCTGCGAACGGGCATCCCGCTGGTATTGGATCGCGGCTTTCTGCGTGTTGTTCTTCATCTCGTTCGAGATCATGGAGAGCAAGCACGACAAAAAGGGGAAGTATATCCTTACCTTCTCCTTCCTGATGGGTTTCGTCTGGCAGCTGCTCCTGTTCATCCCCTTCATCCTCGTCAATCACCCCGACGCCACCCAGGCCTGGAACTGCTCACGCTCCATCGCTTCCGCCGCATGCCTGACCGTCGTCTTCTTCTTGATCGAGTTCCTCGAGAACAAACTCTTCTCTAAGAGGTAGCACGGCCCCATCCGCGAAACGCCTCCTAAGGCGCTTCGATGCCCCCCTCGCGGCATGCTCTGGCTGAGCGGGGCAATTTCTATCAAGCGCACAAACGGCGTGTGAGAGGCATAAATGCGGCTGAGGCGGGTTTTTAATCCCGCCTCTGCCGCAAAAACCGCCGCCAAACGCCGAAAGTGCGCCCGCTCATTATCGCAATGCACTGAGACCAGTTTCCCGCGCGGATTCTTGGTGTATTTTCGCGCGAAAAGCCCTTTTTATCTCATCTCGCGCGAGTTTTCAGCATTTTCTCGCGCTTATAGGAAAAAAACGCACAGACGAAAAACAGTTTCGGAGCGGAGCGACGCAGGGAGTTTGAGGGGTACGCCCCTCAATGGAAAAAGGCCATGGATCATGGCCTGCTGGGCCAAGACGCAAAAAGGTCCGCCGATAATGGCGGACCTTTTGCCCGAGTGGTCCCAGCAGGGCATGATCCTGCGACTCCCTGATTATGAGTCAGGTGCTCTAACCAACTGAGCTATGGGACCGTAGGGCTCCCTGGCATCTTAGCCTGGGAGGCTCTTTCATCTCTGTCAGACCTTGATCTCGACCTCGACACCGGAAGGAAGCTCGAGCTTCATGAGGGCGTCAACGGTCTTGGCGTTGGAGTCCTCGATGTCGAGAAGCCTGCGGTAGGAGTCAAGCTCGAACTGCTCGCGGGCTTTCTTGTTGACGAAAGTCGAACGGTTGACGGTGAAGATCTTCTTGTTGGTGGGAAGCGGAATAGGTCCGTTGACCTTCGCACCGGTGGCCTTCACGGTATCAACGATCTTCGCAGCTGATTTGTCAACAAGCATGTGATCGAAAGATTTGAGTTTAATTCTGATTTTCTGACTCATATCTGTTTAATTTTACAATTTTGTTTAACACAACTGATGATTGGCTAAAAGCCTTCCATGTGCAGCATGGCGTTGTAGCCGCTCTTCTCGATGATCTCCTTGGCCATGAAGGCCGGGACCTCGGAATAGTGGTCGAAACGCATGGTGCTGTTGGCGCGGCCGGACGACAGGGTCCTGAGGACGGTCACATAGCCGAACTGCTCCGCAAGCGGAACGAAGGCCTTGACCACGCGGGCTCCGTTGGAGGTGGAGTCCATGGCCGTGATCTGTCCCCTGCGCCTGTTCAGGTCGCCGACGATGTCGCCCATGTACTCCTCCGGAGTCACGACCTCGATGAGCATTATGGGCTCGAGGAGGATGGGCTTGCACTTCGGGCATGCATGGCGGAAAGCCATGCGGGCAGCGATCTCGAACGACAGCTGGTCGGAATCCACGGGGTGGAACGATCCGTCCAGCAGCGTCACCTTGAGCGACTGCACCTGGTATCCTGCAAGACAGCCGTTCGCCATCGCGGATTCGAAACCCTTCTGGACGCTAGGGATGTACTCCTTGGGAACATTGCCACCCTTGACCTCGTCGATGAACTGCAGGCCGGTGACACCCTCGTCCGCGGGTCCGATCTCCACGATGATGTCGGCGAACTTGCCGCGTCCTCCCGTCTGCTTCTTGAACACCTCGCGGTGCTGGTAGCTGGCGGTGACGGCTTCCTTGTAGTTGACCTGGGGGGCACCCTGGTTGATATCCACGCCGAACTCGCGGCGCAGACGGTCGACGATGATGTCCAGGTGAAGCTCTCCCATACCGCTGATGACGGTCTGCCCGGTCTCCATGTCGGTCTTGACGGTGAAGGTGGGATCCTCCTCCGCAAGCTTGCCGAGGGCGATGCCGAGCTTGTCGAGGTCCTTCTGGGTCTTGGGCTCAACGGCGATGCCGATGACCGGATCCGGGAACTCGATGGCCTCGAGCGCGATGGGATGGTTCTCCACGCACACGGTATCACCGGTGCGCAGGTCCTTGAAGCCGACTGCGGCGCAGATGTCTCCCGCCTCCACGAAATCGATGGGATTCTGGTGGTTGGAGTGCATCTGGTACAGG
>JBGUGW010000245.1:0-3753 GCA_045111695.1 Candidatus Cryptobacteroides sp.
GAGGGTAAGCCCTACGAGATTTATCCAGACTTCCCCACCGGCGGATACGCCGACTGCTCCAAGTACCAGAAAGGCCGCCGCGGCGGCGTGGTGAAGGTGCGCGCCAAGATCGAGAAGATCGACAAGAACACCATCTCCATCACCGAGATACCCTACAGCAAGACTTCGGGCATCGTCATCGATTCCATCCTCAAGGCCAAGGACAAAGGCAAGATCAAGATCAAAAAGATCGACGACATGACCACGGACCACGTGGAGATCATCATCCACCTGCCCAATGACGTGTCCCCGGACAAAACTATCGACGCCCTCTACGCCTTCACCGACTGCGAGATCAATATCTCCCCCAACGCGTGCGTGATCAAGGACAACAAGCCGCAGTTCATGGACGTGAACGAGATATTGGAGTACGACACTTTCCACACCCGCGACATCCTGGAGCGCCAGCTGCGCATCAAGCTTGACGAACTCGAGAACGAGTGGCACTACAGCTCGCTGGAGCGCATATTCTTCGAAAACCGAATCTACAAGGTCCTGGAGCAGGACCAGAAGACCTGGGAGGAGCAGATCGGAGACGTGTTCGAGCGGATGAAGGAGTATCAGGACCTCCTCACCCGCGAGATCGTGATGGACGACATACTCAAGCTCGTGGAGAAGCCCGTCCGCAAGATCTCCAAGTTCGACACCAAGGCGATCGATGAGAAGATCCGCAGCATCGAGGGCGACATCGCCGACGTAAAGGACAAGATCGCGCACATCACCCGCTATACCATCGACTGGTTCAAGGGCCTTAAGAAGAAATACGGCAAGGACTTCCCCCGCCTCACCGAGATCACCAGCTTCGAGACCATCGCCGCCACCAAGGTGGTGAACAACAACGCCAAACTCTACGCCAACAAGGCCGAGGGCTTCGTGGGAATCGGCCTCAAGCGCGACGACAACGGAGAGTACATCTGCGACTGCTCCGACCTGTCGGAGATCATCGTCATCGGCAAGGACGGCAAGTACATCATCACCAAGGTGACCGACAAGGCCTTCTTCGGCAAGAATCTCCTCTATGTCGGCGTGTTCCACAGGAACGATTCGAGGACGATCTACAACGTGATCTACCGCGAGGGCAAGACATCGGTGTCGTACGCCAAACGTTTCGCCATCACTTCAGTAACCCGCGACAAGGAGTACGACATCACCACCGGCGCGCCGGGCTCGACCATCCTCTGGTTCACCGCCAACCACAACGGCGAAGCCGAGTCGGTGAAGATCAACCTGCGCCCGAGAGCCAAGCTGAAGAAATCCACCATGGAGTACGATTTCTCCACTCTCGCCATCAAAGGCAAGACCTCGCGCGGCAACCTCGTGTCCAAGAATCCCATCCAACGCATCCAGCTCAAGAGCAAGGGCGTGTCCACCATATCCGGCAAGGACATCTGGTACGACGCCGACATACAGAAACTCAACGAGGACGGCAGGGGCCAGTATCTGGGCCAGTTCGACACCGACGACAAGGTCCTGGCCATATTCAAGAACGGAACGTTCTACACGACCTCCTTCGACCTGGTGAACAAGTACCAGGGCGACGTGCTGAAGATCGAGAAGTTCGACCCGAACAAGACATATACGGCACTGTACTGGGACGCTTCCGTCAAAGCGTTTTATGTCAAGCGTTTCTCCTTTGTCCTGAGCGACAACACCCCGGTCTCTTTCATCGCCGAGGGCCGCAGTTCGTACCTTGTGGACATCAGCGAGGACAAGCATCCGCAGGTGAAGGTGACCTTCACGGGCAAGTATGCCCACAGGGAGCCGGAGCTCATCGATGCGGAGGAGTACATCGCCAAGAAGGGCATCGCCGCGAAGGGAAAGAAATGCCATGCGCTTGACCTGAAGAAGGTCGAATTCGTCGAGCCTCTGGTGAAGCCCGAGGACCTCGAAGAGGAAGAGCCCGAGGCGGAGCCGGAGAATCTCGCCGGCGAGATCGATATGTCCGACATCATCGACACTCCGGACGAGATCGGGATCCCGGACATCGACATGAGCAAGATCAATGTCCCCGAAGTCAATGACGACGAGGACCTTACCCTGTTCTAGGATGGTCATTGCGCTGACCGGTTTCATGGGTTGCGGCAAGAGCAGCGTCGGGAGGGAGCTCTCGGTGCTGCTACGAATGCCGCTCATCGACCTCGACAAGTATATCGTCGACAAGGCCGGGAAATCTATCGCCGACATTTTCGCCGAGCAGGGCGAAAAGGCCTTCCGCGACCTCGAATCCAAAGCTCTCGCTGAACTCTTGAGGGAGAGGTCCCCCATGGAAAACTGTGCCACCCTCGGCAACATAAGAGGGGGGGACCCAAGCTTGCTTGGGGGGGGTCCTGCGCAGCAGGACGTTTTCGAGGGGGAACCTCTCCCTCAAAGAAGTCTTATCCTTTCGCTAGGAGGAGGGACGATACTGAGGCCGGAGAATGCGGCGATGATCAAGGAGCACTGCACATGCATTTTCCTGAGGGCGACCGTGGAGACGCTGAAGCTGCACCTTGGCGGTGACCAGAGCCACCGGCCGCTGCTGAAGGACGGCGGCTTCGAGGCCATGCTGGCCGAGCGCACGCCGCTCTACACCGCCGCGGCCGATTTCATCATCGATATCGACAGCATATCACCCATGCAGACGGCTGGCATCATTGCCAACCTGATCACATAATGTTCTGATTTTTACGGATTTTTAACTATCTTTGTACCCGAACTTATATTCCCCGCAAATGAACATGAAAAACTTGTTCCTCTCGCTGGCCCTGATGACTATCTCTATCCTCACCTCCGCCCAGAACTGGGGCGGGAACCGTGGGGGCAACAACAACCAGGCTATGAACGCGCTGCAGCAGCGCAACTGGAACCAGCAAGCCATTCTCACAGGAAACGTTTACCTTACGGACGACGACACCGGACAGCAGCCCGGCGCCGGCGTGACCGTCATCGTCGTGTCCGACAGGGGCGAGAATGAAAAGAAGGACACCACATTCGCCGTGAGCGGGGCCAACGGAACCTTCACCATCAGGAACCTCAGGCCGGGAAACGCCCAGGTCACGTTCAGCATGCTCGGATACCAGGAGCAGACCAATTCCATCACACTCGTTTCCGGCCAGAACCGCGTGATTGCCAACCTCAACGCAGAGAACATCCTGCTCGAGGGAGCCGTGGTCAGGGACATCGCCAATCCCGTATCCATCAAGGAAGACACGATTGCGTTCCACGCGGCGGCGGTCAAGCTCAACGCGGGTGAGATGGCCATCGACATCCTTGAACAGATGCCCGGAGTGGAAGTGACCGACAACGGCGTGACCGTCCTCAACGAAGATGTCAGCACGGTATATATTGACGGCGCCTTGCTCTTCGGCGATGCGCCGATGGCGGCCCTGAACAATCTACGGGCGGAGGAAGTGGTCACTATCAAATCCTACCAGGAGTACGAGAACAAGGACCCGCGCCACAAGATAAGCAAGAACGAAAGCAAGCGCAGGGTGCTGGACATCGAGACCAAGACCAAGCCCAACATGGTCACCAACGGCAATTTCCTCATCGGAGGAGGTTACGACACGGACACGACCTTCCATAAGTTCCGCTACACGGTCGGAGGTGACATCAATTTCTCGTCGGAGAAACTCCAGATGGAGGGATCCTTCAACCTGAACAACATCAACAACCAGAACAACCGCCGCAGGGGTAATACCTTCCGTTCCGCAGGCGGAGGAGGATCCGCCGACC
>JBGUGW010000246.1:0-6305 GCA_045111695.1 Candidatus Cryptobacteroides sp.
ACTTCAAGGGTCTCAACGCGAGACTCCTCGTCCGCGAGGGCGACAAGGTGCTGGCAGGATCGCCCGTCCTGGCTGACAAGAAGAATCCCGATGTCCTCGTCACATCGCCGGTCAGCGGCACCGTGAAGGAGGTCGTCCGCGGAGACAAGAGAAAGCTTCTTGCGGTGCTCGTCAAGGCGGACGGAGAGCAGGAATACCTGGACTTCGGCGCAGCCAAGGGCGACCTGACCTGCGAGGAGGTAAAGGACAAGCTCCTGAAGAGCGGACTCTGGGCGGCATTCGTACAGCGTCCTTACGGCATCATCGCCGATCCGGCCGCCAATCCCAAGGCGATTTTCGTTTCAGCCTTCAGCACGGCTCCCCTCGCCGCCGACACGGAGTTCACCCTCGGCAATGAGGTTTCCGCGATCCAGGCCGGCGTCAGCGCTCTCGCCAAGCTCGCCAAGGTCCACGTGTCCGTGAAGTCCGCGGACTCCGCCTTCGCGAAGCTCAACGACGCCGAGATCCATGTTTTCAAGGGCAAGCATCCCGCCGGCAACGTCGGAGTGCAGATCTCCAACATCTGCCCCATCCGCAAGGACGAGACCGTGTGGACTGTATCCCTGGCACTTCTCGCTGCCATCGGCCGCCTGTTCACCACCGGACGCTATGACGTCCGCCGCAAGGTCGCCGTCGGCGGTCCTGCAGTGAACGGTCCCGCGTACGTCGACACCCTTCCGGGCATCCCGATGTCCGCGCTGAAGGAGTACTACGTCGACGCCGACGGCGTCCGCATCATCAGCGGAGACGTCCTCAGCGGCAGGAACGCCGGAGAGAACGGCTACCTCGGATTCTACGACACCCAGGTCACCGTCCTCAAGGAAGGCACCGAGCCCGAGCTTCTCGGCTGGGCCCGTCCGTTCCGCTTCAACCAGTACAGCGCCGACCACAGCTACTTCAACTGGTGCCTCGGCCGCCTGGACAAGGAAGTCGCGATGGACACCAACCTCCATGGAGGCCCCCGCGCATTCGTCATGCCCGACTCCTACTACGCAAAGCATCTTCCGATGGACATCTATCCCCTGTATCTCGTCAAGGCCTGCCTCGCCGGAGACATTGACAACATGGAGAAGTTCGGCATCTACGAAGTGCTTCCCGAAGATTTCGCCTTGGTCGAGTTCATGGACCCGTCCAAGAACTATGTGCAGGATATCATCCAGAACGGCATCGACCTGATGCTCAAGGAAATGGCTTAAAGAAAGTACTATGAACAAGATATTTGAAAAAGGCGGCAAGCTTTACTGGCTGCATTCGACCGTAGACGCTTTCGAGACATTCCTTCACGTGCCCGGCACCGTCACCCGGAAGGGCGCGCATGTCAGGGATGCCGTCGACCTCAAGCGCATCATGATCATCGCCGTGATAGCCGCCGTTCCCGCCGCTCTGTTCGGAATGTGGAACACCGGCTACCAGCACGCCCTCGCCACCGGCGCCGACCCGAAATTCTGGGCCGACCTGTGGTTTGGTTTCCTCAAGGTCCTTCCCCTCTTCGTCGTCTCCTACGTGGTCGGCCTCGCCATCGAGTTCGCATCTGCGCAGATCCGCGGTGAGGAAGTGAACGAAGGATACCTCGTATCCGGATTCTTCATCCCACTCATCGTCCCCGTGGACGTTCCTCTCTGGATGCTCGCGGTCGCCGTGGCTTTCGCCGTCATATTCGGCAAGGAAGTCTTCGGCGGTACCGGCATGAACATCTGGAACCCCGCCCTCCTCACCCGCGCATTCCTGTTCTTCTCCTATCCGAACAGCATGTCCGGATCCGAGACATGGATCGCACTGCGCAAGGGTGAGACCCTGGTCGACGGCGCGACCGGCGCCACTCCGCTCTCCTTCCTCGGAGACGGCATGGACGCCCTCGCCAACTCCGGAGCCCAGTACGGCACCGGTTTCTGGGACATGTTCATAGGCACCGTTCCCGGATCGGTCGGCGAGACCAGCGTCATCGCCATCCTGATCGGTGCGGCCATCCTCCTGTGGACCGGAGTCGCCAGCTGGAAGATCATGGCATCCTCCGTAGCGGGCGCCCTCTTCGTAGGCGGACTCGCCCAACTCTGCGGCGGCACTGACATCCCCTGCCTCTATCACCTCGTGATGGGCGGCTTCGCCTTCGGTACCGTCTTCATGGCCACCGACCCCGTCACCTCCGCCCAGACCGACTGCGGCAAATGGATCTACGGATTCTTCATCGGAGCGGTCTGCGTCATCATCAGGCTGTTCAACCCCGGCTATGCCGAAGGCATGATGCTCGCCATCCTGCTCGGCAACACCTTCGCTCCGCTGATCGACTACTATGTCACCGACAGTCACATCGCACGGAAGAACAAAGTTGTCAAAGCCGCTTAAACGTATCGGGATATGAATACAAACAGCAACGTATATACAGTGATATACACTACAGTAGTGTGTGTCCTGGTGGCTGCGATCCTCGCCCTCGTATCGTCGTCCCTCAAGCCCAAGCAGGATGCCAACGAGAAGGCCGAGACCATCAGCCAGATCCTTACAGCGGCACAGTTCGGAGAGAAGTCCGAGTGGCAGGCCAAGGGCAATGCCGCCGTGCTTGACTTCTACAAGCAGAATGTCGCCGAGGCCGTCCTCATCGACGCCTCCGGCAACAAGGTAGGCGACCTCGGCACCGCCGACGCCACCGTGTACGGCAAGTCCGAGCTCAAGGCCCAGAACTACAACATCAAGGACGGAAGCGGCGCGAGCCTTCCCGTCTACATCTTCAAGAACGGAGTTTCCGTCATCCCGGTATACGGAGCGGGCCTCTGGGGACCGGTCTGGGGCTATCTCGCCCTCAATTCCGACCTCAAGACCATCGCCGGAGCGTACTTCGACCATGAAAGCGAGACTCCCGGTCTCGGTGGAAAGATCAAGGACGACCCTTCGTTCCGCGCCCAGTTCAAGGGCAAGTCGATAAACTTCAACGATCCCAAGGCCGCCTTCAGCATCGTGAAGGGAGGCGCTCCCGCCGGCAAGGCCAATGCCATCGACGCTATTTCCGGCGCCACTATGACCTCCAAGGGACTCGACGAGGCCATCAATGTTTGGATCGAGGCCTACAAGGCTTACCTGACCAAGAACAACCCTGAAGAATAGGAGGAACAGTTATGAATGCGAAATTGAAAGAAACCATCTTGAATCCCATTCTGAAGGGCAATCCCATCACCGTCCTCGTCCTCGGTATCTGCTCTTCGCTGGCAGTCACCGTCGAGCTCAAGGGCGCCCTTGTGATGGCCATCTCGGTAATCGTCGTCTGCGGCATGTCGAGCCTCATCTGCTCCCTGCTCCGCAAGACCATCCCCAACCGCGTGCGCATCATCATCCAGCTGGTGGTCGTGGCCATGATGGTCATCCTCGTGGACCAGGTGCTCAAGTCCTTCGAAGGCACTTATCCGCTTGACAAGCAGCTCTCGGTCTACATCGGCCTCATCATCACCAACTGTATCGTGATGGGACGCATCGAGGCCTTCGCCCTCGGCAACAAGCCCATCCCCTCGCTCCTTGACGGTATCGCCAACGGCGTGGGCTACGGCCTCATCCTCATCATCGTTGCATTCTTCCGCGAGCTCTTCGGCTCCGGCACCCTCTTCGGCCTGCCGGTGCTCTCGGCCCTCGGCTATACCAACAACGGCCTCATGATCCTGCCTCCGATGGCCCTCATTCTCATCGGCTGCATCATCTGGGTCCAGCGTTCGATCCAGAAGGATCTCCAGGAAAACTAACTAACACGTATCGGCTATGGAGTATATCAACCTATTCGTAAAGTCAATCTTCGTTGACAATATGATCTTTGCATACTTCCTCGGTATGTGTTCATACCTGGCGGTATCAAAGAACGTCAAGACGGCCAACGGTCTCGGCATCGCCGTGATCGCCATGCTGCTCATCACGCTTCCCCTGAACTGGCTCCTCAACAAGTTCGTCCTCACCCCGGGCGCCCTTTCATGGCTCGGTGACAGCTTCGCGAACGTGGACTTGAGCTTCCTCAGCTTCATCCTGTTCATCGCCGTCATCGCCGCCTTCACCCAGGTGGTGGAGATGGTCGTGGAGAAGTTCCTTCCCGCACTCTATTCCTCGCTCGGCATCTACCTCCCGCTTATCGCCGTGAACTGCGCCATCCTCGGTGGCTCGCTCTTCATGCAGCAGAGGGACTTCGGCAACATCGGCGAGGCTGCGGTATATGCTCTCGGTTCCGGCATCGGCTGGTGGCTCGCCATCGTCGCCCTCGCCGCCATCCGCGAGAAACTCTCCTACAGCAACGTTCCCGCCGGCCTCAAGGGCATCGGCATCACGTTCATAACTGTCGGCCTGATGGGCATCGCCTTCATGGCCTTCATGGGTATTTCACTGTAAACGAAGGAGGACAAGATTATGACAGGTACTATCATTTCTTCCATGCTTTTCATGGTTCTGGTCATCCTCTTCCTGGTGGCCATCCTTCTCTTCGTCAAGGCGAAACTCACTCCCAAGGGCACCGTCCAGATCGACATCAACGACGGCAAGAAGGTCCTCAGCGTCGCTCCCGGCGGCAACCTCATGGGCACCCTTGCGGAGAATCAGATCTTCCTCCCCTCAGCCTGCGGCGGCAAGGCCAACTGCGGCCAGTGCAAGGTCCAGGTGCATGAGGGCGGCGGCACCATCCTCCCCACCGAGGTCGGTTTCTTCAACAAGAAACAGATCAAGGACGACTGGAGGCTCGGCTGCCAGGTCAAGGTCAAGGACAACCTCAAGATCCAAGTCGCGGAGTCCGCTCTCAGCGTCAAGAAGCTCGAGTGCGAGGTCATCTCCAACGAGAACGTCGCGACCTTCATCAAGGAGTTCACCGTCAGGCTGCCTGAGGGCGAGCACATCGACTTCAAGAGCGGCGAGTACATCCAGATCGACATCCCCGAGTACGAGGCCGACTTCTCCGACATGGGAGTTGCCGACATCTACAAGGGCGACTGGGACAAGTACGGCATTACCGGCCTGAAGTTCAAGAACACCGTCCCGACCATCAGGGCATACTCGATGGCCTCGTATCCGGCCGAGAAGGACGTCATCAAGCTCAATGTGCGTATCGCGACTCCTCCTTTCGACAGGACCCAGCCCAAGGGCGTGTTCAAGTTCGTTCCCGGAGTGCCTCCGGGCATAGCTTCGACCTACGTCTTCTCCCGCAAGCCGGGTGACAAGGTGATGATCTCCGGCCCTTACGGAGAGTTCCTTCTCCCGAAGGACGATCCCGAGGATATGGAGTACATCTTCGTCGGCGGCGGCGCCGGAATGGCCCCGCTCAGAAGCCACATCATGCATCTGTTCAAGACCATGAAGACCAACCGAAAGGTCCACTTCTTCTACGGCGCCCGCGCCCTCGTCGAGGCTTTCTACCTCGAGGACTTCGCCGAGATCGAGAAGGAGTTCCCGAACTTCAAGTTCCACCTGGCCCTCGACCGTCCGGATCCCGCTGCGGACGCAGCAGGCGTGCCTTACACCGCCGGCTTCGTACACAACGTGATGAACGAGACCTACCTCAAGGACCACGAGGCTCCCGAAGACATCAAGTACTTCATGTGCGGACCTCCTATGATGGTCTCCTCGGTGAACAACCTGCTCGACTCGCTCGGAGTGGATCCGGCGAATGTCTTCTACGACAACTTCGGCGGTTAACATACCAGTTTCGGAAGAAGGATCCGGCCAGCGATGCTGACCGGATCCTTTCCGTATAAAAACGTACCATATAAAAAAGTCGCCGGACCCCCCGAAAGATATCTTTCTGTATGCCGCGGGATATTTGATTGATTAGCTTTGTCCAGGAAAAGATCGGCGGTAGCCGCAAGGCGGAACCACCACCCTCAACCCAAAACGCTATGAAACCTCACATCCCGGCATCGCTTCTATCAGGGCGGTCGCCCGGGTCCGTCAGGACCCATCTGCCGATTCCGGCGCATCTATCAGTCTTATGCTTGTTGCTATTCCCGGCCGGAGCTGCGGTTTCCTGCGGGACCGCCGATCCTTTTCTTTCAGGAACGGAAGCGCAAACCATGCTCTTCCTTCCCGACATCCTTGCTTTGGAGGAACATCCTACCAAGGCGGCCGCTTCAGCTGTCGACAGGCTGGACATCTTCGTCTTCAATGACGACGAGATCCGGCGGCTGGACTCTTATTGCAGCGTCAGCACGCCGCAGACGGCCTATATCCAAGTCAATTCCAGCGCAGGCGACAAGCTCGTGGTCGTCCTTGCGAACTGTTCTGACAGGTCTTTCACTTACGACGAGTTCAAGACC
>JBGUGW010000247.1:0-2524 GCA_045111695.1 Candidatus Cryptobacteroides sp.
CTTCTTCAGCTTGCCTTCCTTCTGGACCTTGTCGAAGTCGAAGTTGTTGTTGCCGTCGCTGACCCACCTGTCGGTGAAGCCGAACAGTGCGACATCAACGTTCGGGGTCTGGGACTTGTCCTCAATCTCCACCTTGAAACGGGCTACGATCTTACCTCCCTCATAGGTGATGACGGGATCCAGGATACGGCAGAACGGAGTAACTGTGAAATCCACGGTGTTCTCGCCTTTCTGCAGTTCGAACGGAATGCTGACCGGGTAGAAGTTCTGCTTCTTGGTCTCCATGCGGTACTTGGCGGCCCAGACGAGCTTGTTGCGATAGGTGCCGTTGCACTTGACATACCAGTCCTGGGCTTCCTCAGCCGGCTCACCGGCCAGGTCTTTCCAGCCCTCCTCGATGATGGAGATCTTGCACGTGTTCGGGAAGGCGAACTGCATCTGCTGTCCGGTCTTGCTGTCGAGGATCCTTCCTTCGACCTGGGCGTTGTAGTACTCCTGGTTGTCGAAGACGAACCAGTCGCAAGATGTGGCCAGGACGATCAATGATAGTAATACGAGTATTCTTTTCATAATTCTTCTTCTTTAATTATTCCTGGGAAGGGTTGACGGTCAGACGGTTCTCGGCATAGTTCGGGATGGAGCCGTAGTAATCCAGCAGGTCGGTATTGACACCTGTGGTGGAGTTCTGAACGTCGCTCCAGTATGCATTCGCGCGGGGGAAGATGTATTTGGGAGTACCGTCGCGGAGGTCGAGTACGGGCACCACAGTATGCTTGCGGTACGGGCCTCCAGAGCGTGTGCTGAGATACTCGCGTCGACGCCAGAGAGTGTAGGTCTCATGGCCTTCAAAGGCGAACTCGATGCGGCGCTCATGAAGGACATTATCGAGGGTGGGCTCGATGTCGTCGGTGAATGCGGCCCTGTGGCGGATGTCGTTGAGAGCCTTCTTTGCGGTGGCAGCATTGCCGTGTCCGCTCTCGGCATATGCCTCGGCGTAGTTCAGGAGGATCTCCGCATAGCGGATGTCGCACCAGGGATTGGTGGACTTGTCAAGGGGACCGGAGGGATCGAGGAACTTGCGGATGCCGAAGGGAGTGCTCCAGAAATAGGAGTGGTTGCTCGTACCGACATTGCCGATGTTGACGAAGGCGGACACTCCTCCCTGGGTCTCGGCGCCGAGCTCGTAGTAGGTTGTGCCATTCACCTTGTAGGACTTCTCCTGATAGAACTCGGGATCCTTGCCATCGACCCAGATGCCTCCCTGCGCGACGATGGTCTTGCCGCGGAACTCCGCGCCCGGATAGAGCACCCATGCCTGGAAGCGCGCGTCCTTGTTCAGGAACGGATCCTGGGGGTTATCGTACTTGATGAAGTCAGCGTTCTTATCGAACGAAGATGCAGCGTTGACAATCTGTGCGAAGTAGATGTCCTCCTTGCCGTCGTTGCGGGTCTTGATGGTGCCATCGGCACGACCGCCCTTAGCATCATAGTTGTCGAACATGTCCACGAGATCTGAGGTGATGGAATAGTTGCCCCATCCGGCGTTGGTACCGGTACCGTGTGACTGGTTCGGGGAGTTGGAGCGGTCGAAGCCGTTGTCAGCATCGGCCGTGCCGTCCTTGAAGGACTTTCCGAAGATGAACTCGCAGTCCTGACGCTCCAGGAAGAGGTTGGTGAGGTTCTCCTTGGCCTTCGCCACGGAAGTGGTGGCGCCTCCGTAGAGTGAGAACTTGCCGGAGTTGATGATCTTTTCTGAAGCCTCGATGCTCTTTGCAAAGTATGCGTCGGCGTAGGAAGCCTCCATGTAGGTGAGTTTCTGCGACACCGCCGAGTAGTTTCCGGGAATGGTTTCCTTGTTCCAGTATTTGCTCTCGGATGCGGCATAGAGGGCTACGCGGGACAGGAGTCCCAGGGCTGCCCATTTAGTGGCGCGGAAGTTTCCGTCATTACGCTCTTCCGGAAGGAGTTCGGCTGCCCTTTCAAGATCGGAGATCACGAAATCCCAAGTCTCCTTTTCAGTGCTTCTCGGGATATAGAGTCCTTCGTTCGTGTCGCCGTCATAGTACTGGTCCAGCGGTTCGGTGACAATGGGAACGCCTCCGTATTTCCTTACAGCTGCGAAATAGCAGTATGCGCGTGCGAAAAGTGCCTCTCCGAGCATGGCGTCGCGTGTGGCCTCGTTGATGGACTTCTTCTCCAAGGCCACGTCGACCTTCTGTATGAAGCTGTTGATCGAGCGCATCCTGGTGTAGTTCCAGAAACCGGTCACGTTGATGGAGTAGTCATTGCTCTTGGAGTAAGTGGCCAGCATCGTGGACTGGTCCTTGGTATTGAAAGCGTCCATGGGGATGGTGTTGTACACGTCCGAGAGAAGCCTTTCCATACCACCCTGGCTCGATGTCATGTCATCCTCGGACATCCTCGTGAGGTCTCCCTCAAGGCTGTCGAACAGCTTGTCGCAGGAGCAGAGGCTGAGGCCGAGAACAATGGCGAATGTATATTCAAGTATCTTTTTCATCTCTCA
>JBGUGW010000248.1:0-4094 GCA_045111695.1 Candidatus Cryptobacteroides sp.
GCGAGCGCCCGGCGGGGGTAGAGGTCCAGGCCGTAATAGGTCGTGTCCTGTGCGATGACGACTAGCTCCCTGACGCCCTGGGCCGCAAGCCGCCGGGCCTCCTCCACGAGGTCCTCCATCGGCACGGAGCGGTGCGCTCCGCGGATGAACGGAATCGCGCAGTAAGAGCAGCGCCTGTCGCAGCCTTCGGATATCTTGAGGAAGGCATAGCTGCGGACCTTGCCGGTCAGACAGCGGTCGTTGCGGGCGGCCTCCGAAGGCTCCACTCCCAATGCCCGCACGACGGGCGTAAGGTCGCGGGCCCCGAACCAGGCATCTACCTCCGGAATGAGCTCCGGGAGCTCGGATGCATACCGCTGGGAGAGACAGCCGAAGACCATCAGTTTGCCGACCCGGCCGTTTTTCTTGCGCCCCGCGGCCTCAAGTATTGCCTGGATGGACTCTTCCTTGGCGTCTCCTATGAATCCGCAGGTATTGAGAAGCAGGACGTCGACGGGCTCATCCACGCCCTCGGGGACTATCTCATACGACTGTCCGACCTGGGCGAGGAGATGCTCGGTGTCCACGGTGTTCTTGGAGCATCCGAGCGTGACGACCTGTAATCTCTTAGTCATTTGCAGGATCGGCGGAAGGCTCTTCCTGAGCCTCGGCCTCCTCTTCCTCCTCGACGAACTCGAGGGAAGCGTGGGCCTTGAGGTCGTTGTACCACTCCACGACCTTCTTCATGTGAGAGACATAGAAGCGGTCCTCGTCATAGTCCGGCACTGCCTTGGCAAACAGGGACTTGAGCTCATCCGGAGAGGACTTGGCTCCAGGAGCGTCAGCATCTCCGAGCACTCCCTGAAGGGCGCCGAACACATCCTTGAGCCTGAGCTCACCCTCAGAAGTGAAGATGGCGATGTCGGCGAGGGTGGTGATGCGGCTGCGCATGTCGAAGACGGTACGCTTGCCGTCGGCGAGCGACTCGGCGATGACGCCGTTGCGGGCCTGGGCGATATATTGGTACAGGCCGTGCTGGCCGGATACTGACAGGATTTTTGAAAGGTCTGTTTTCATTTTCTCTTCTTTATTATCATTTTGCAAATATACTGTTTTTTCCAGTACCTCGTCCGTACGGGAGAGGAGAACTTCGAGGGTGGAGTCGTTGACGATGACGGCATCCGCCATTCCGGGGTCATGATGCTGGGCGCGGATGCGCTCCAGGACGGCCTCCCTGGAGGCTCCGTCGCGACTGCACGCCCTCTCGAGGCGCAGCTCCTCAGGGGCGTCCACAAGTATCACGCAGTCGAAGACTCCCCTGAAAAGGGGCAGGCCGGCGGCGATGGCCGACTCCATGACGACCGCAGCCGCATCCTGGGCGTCGCGCCAGCGCAGGAAGTCCGCGAGGACTTCCGGATGCACTACGGCCTCCAGGCGGCGGAGCGCTTCCGGGTCGGAGAAAATCGCGGCGGCAAGGGCCCTGCGGTCCAGCCGTCCCCCGGCGTCGAGCATGCCGCCGCCAAGTGCGGCGTCCACGCGCGCTGCCAGACCCGGCACCTCATCATACAGGCGTTTGGTGCGTTCGTCAGAATCGTATACGGGAATACCGCGTGAGACGAGATGGCGGCAGACTTCCGACTTACCGCTGCCTATGCCGCCAGTGACCAGGATGGTTTTCATCGCAGGACGTTCTCTATGCACTCGAGGACACCGGGCTCGACCGTATAGTCGATGATGCTTGTGGGGAGCCCGCTGTCGCGCGGGACGCAGCGGCCGTTGATCGAGTGGACGAAATCGTTGTAGTCAACGTAGAAGGAGATGTTCTCCGTCGGGTCCGAAGCCAGGGGGAAGACGCAGCGGAACACCACTTCGGTAACCGAAGGATAGACAGTCAGTTCCCTTCCGGCCGGAACGTTGCGGGTCCCGACCTTCACCTCCCTGCGCACTTCCACATAGCGCGTGACGTCCAGGGCGTAGCTGATCTCATTGACGGAAAGGCGGACACCGCCCCTGGGCGGCTCGATGCGCGCCATGCCGTGCGCACCGGCGGAGAGGTTCTGAAGCGTGATGGTCTCGGTGACGACGCGGTCGATGTTCTGGATCTGGAGTGGCTCGCCGTAGACGATGACCGAATCCGGAACTATCTTCATCGGACCGAGGGCCATGTACTGCGGCTTGAAGCCGGTGACGCTCACGGCCTGTACGGGAACGGTCTTGTGGTTCTCCTCGGGGAAACGGAACTGGACTCGCGACGACACGAACGACTCCAGCTGGACATTGTCCCCGAATATCTCGCTGAAATAACCGCTCAGCTCATTGCTGGTGATGTAGTACATGTCCCCCTCGTCGGGATGGAGGTCATCAGGCGAGAAATACACATACAGCTGTCCTCTGCGGGACATGCGGTTCTTCTTCAGGAGACGGTAGCCCGTGGTGCGGCAGCGCGCCACCACCGGGCTGGTGTTGGTCGACTCGGCAGAATGCCCCTCGATGTTGCTGCGCGCGATGACCGGCACACTTACGACGGAGGAATACTGCAGCGAGAGGTTGTGGGATATCCATATGCTGAAAGCCAACAGGAGAGACAGCAGAAAAACTGCAAAGTCCCTCCCGTTGATGCCTAGCTTCCGCAGAAGCCTGTGCAACGTGTCCTTCAGCATGGATGTACGCCCCTTACTGGGCGTTCGTGTAATCCTTTACGATGGAATTCTTGTCCATTCTGAGCTTGACGTCACCATCGACCTTGATGAGGACGGTCCTGTCCGTGATCTCATCCACGGTGCCGTAGATGCCTCCGGTAGTGATGACCTTGTCGCCCTTCTTGAGGGACGCACGGAAGGCCTCGAGCTCCTTCTGCTGCTTGCGCTGGGGCCTGATCATGAAGAAATACATCACGCCGAAGAGGAGGAGGATCATGATCCACATACCTCCTGCGCCTGCGCCCGCGTTGGGTGCTGCCTGCTGTGCAGCCTGTAGAGGGAAGAAAAGAATGTTCATGTCGTTGATTTTATGTTGTCTTACAAATATACGCGAAAACTTCGACAATTCAAAGCTACAGCAGGCCGCGGCCCGACTTGACTATCTCGCCGGAGGCGAGCATCTCCTGGATGATGCCGTCGAGTATGCCGTTCACGAAGGAACGGCTCTTGGGAGTGCTGTAATACTTGGAAATGTCGACGTACTCGTTGATGGTGACCTTGACAGGAATCTCCGGGAAGGCCTTGGCCTCCGCGATGCCGCAGATGATCAGGACCATGTCGATGACGAACAGCCTGTCCTTGTCCCACTTGGGGACGGACGCGGCTATCTTGTCGTAGAAAGCGCCGTAGTTGCAGTAGGCGGCGCGGAGGAGCTCGGTGACGAAACGCTTGTCACTGTCCATCCCCTCCCGGCCGGCCATCTCGCTCTGGTAGAGCGGAGGCAGCGACCAGCGCTCCCCTGCCGCGAAGGCTTCGAGCGTGCGGCAGCAGCAGGTCAGCGCGTATGCGAGGTCGTCGTTCCAGTAGATGGAAAGGTCCTCGAGGATGTCCTCGAGGTCGGTATTGTCCACGAACTCCTCCTCGAATATCCTGACGAACAGCCTGACGTCCTCCGCCAGGGAGCGTTCGGGAGAAGCCATGTACCTGGAATAATAGGACTTGCCGCGTATGCTGTCATAGAGGTTCCTGAGCAGCACGTCGTACTGCTCCCAGGAAAGCTTCTCGCGGGTGACGGCCTTTTGGAAATCCGGATCGGCGGCCAGGAGCGGCGATATGGCGTTTTCGACGAATTTGAGATTGGGATTCTTCTCCTCCTCGGTGGGGTTGAACTTGGAGCGGGCGGCCTCGATGCGGGCGCGCGCCTCCTCGGTGAGGGCGGGAATGATGGAAAGCATGAAGAGATAGAGGCTGCGGGTGGCCCTGCAGGACATTTCCAGCTGGGCCTGGGCTTCCTTCAAGCTCATGGAAGGGTTTTCAGCATAGCTGTAGAGCACCTTGAAGGCCTTTATCCTGAGAATTCTTCTGTTCAGCATGTTATTTCAAACAAATCGAATATTTTCTGCAAATATAACACGAGAATCGGGAAAAAATCCTATTTTTGCGTAGAAAAGCATTAAAAACAAGACCATGTACAGA
>JBGUGW010000249.1:0-2657 GCA_045111695.1 Candidatus Cryptobacteroides sp.
ACGCGGAGCTCTTCGAGGAGAAGCTGAGCTATAGCCAGTTTCTCATTGCCGTTGAATGATACTCCAGCGGTCTGCTCGCCGTCGCGAAGGGTGGTGTCAAGAATCTCTAACATTTTGATTTCTCGTAAGTTTCTATCTTTGACTTATTGGCAAGCATGAAGTCAATATCGTCCAGTGCATTCTCAAGACAGTACTTTTTGTACGGCATGATGTCGAAGGATTCGGAGCGTCCGGTGGCGAGGTTTGTCACCGTCTGCGCGGGCAAGTCGACCCTTACCTTGACCGAAGGATCGGCAGCGATGCTGGCCTGAAGCTCGTCCACGAACTCAGCCGACGCCTGGACGGGCAGGACGAAATTGTTCAGCTCGTTGTTCTTGTGGATGTCGGCGAATGACTTGGCTATCACGACGCGGAAGCCATAACCGGCGATGGCCCAGGCGGCGTGCTCACGGCTCGATCCCGAGCCGAAGTTCTCTCCAGCCACGAGGATGCATCCGCCGTAGCGCGGGTCGTTCAGCACGAATCCGGCCTTGGGCTTGCCCTCACGGTCATAACGCCAGTCGCAGAAGAGGTTGTCCCCGAAGAACTTCTCCTCGCGCGTGGTGGCCTTGAGGAAACGTGCGGGGATGATCTGGTCGGTGTCGACATTGTCCACCGGCAGGGGCACGCAGGTGCTCTCTATGATATTGAACTTCTGTTTCATAGTAATTCTCTCGGATCGGTTACTACTCCTGTGACGGCTGCGGCGGCCGCGGTCAGCGGGCTCGCCAGCATGGTACGCGAGCCCGGGCCTTGGCGGCCCTCGAAGTTGCGGTTGCTGGTGGAGACGGCATATTTGCCGGCAGGAATCTTGTCATCGTTCATGGCCAGGCAGGCCGAACAGCCGGGCTGGCGGATCTCGAAGCCCGCGGCCTCCAGTACCTTGTCAAGGGCTTCAGCTTCGATCTGATGCTTGACCATCCACGAGCCGGGAACCAGCCATGCGGTCACGCCCGGAGCCTTCTTCCTGCCTGCGGCTATGGAAGCGAAGGCCCGGAAATCCTCGATGCGCCCGTTGGTGCAGGCACCGAGGAACACATAGTCGACCTTGTGGCCGAGCAGGCTCTCCCCCGCTTTAAAGTCCATGTAGTCAAGGGCTTTCTGTGCGGTATCGGCCGGTATGCGGCCGTCGATCGGCATTCCCATTCCGGGATTGGTGCCGTAGGTGATCATGGGCTTGATGTCGGCCGCGTCGAAGACGACCTCGCGGTCGAAGACTGCGTCGTCGCCGCTCTTGAGCGTACGCCAGTACGCGACGGCCTTGTCCCATTCCTCGCCCTTCGGGGCGTATTCACGTCCCTTGAGGTATTCGAATGTGGTCTCGTCCGGGGCGATGAATCCGCCGCGAGCGCCCATCTCTATGGAGAGGTTGCTCAGCGTGAGGCGTCCCTCCATAGAGAGCGAGCGGATGGTAGAACCGCGGTACTCGATGAAGTATCCGGTAGCACCGCTCGTGGTGAGTTTCATCATGAGGTAGAGGGCGAGGTCCTTGGCGGTGACGCCGGGACCGAGCTCCCCTTCCACGCGGATGCTCATCGACTTGGGTTTCTTCTGCAGGATGCACTGCGATGCGAGCACCATCTCCACCTCGGAAGTGCCGATGCCGAAGGCGACGGCGCCCATGGCTCCATGAGTGGAAGTGTGCGAGTCACCGCAGACTATGGTCATTCCCGGGAGGGAAAGGCCCTTCTCGGGACCCACGACATGGATGATGCCGTTGTCCGGGCTCATCATGCCGTAGTATGTCAGGCCGAACTCGCGGGCGTTGCGCTCAAGGGTGTCCACCTGGGTCTTTGACAGGGGCTCGGTGATGGGCTTGTCCTGGTCATGCGTCGGAGTATTGTGGTCCGGCATGCAGAAGATGCGCTCGGGCCGCAGGCACTTGATACCGCGGGCGCGGAGCCCGTCGAAAGCCTGCGGAGACGTCACCTCGTGACAGTACAGACGGTCGATGTAGACCTGGTCCGGACCGCCTTCGGGCTTGTCCACGATATGCGCATCCCAAATTTTGTCGAAAAGCGTATTCATCGGAGAATGCTATTTGTTGTTCTCGGGACGGAGGGAGCGGACGGTGACGGCAGTGCGCCACATCTCGCTCTCGCGGAGGGCCTTGAGCTCCTTCTCGAGGCCTTCGCGATAGTCAGGCTTGCTGTTGGCGTCGATGGAGATCTGGGCCTCATTGCCGGACTTCACGCTGGCATAGAGCTTCTGGACGACGGGCTTGATGGCGTCGTGGAAAGGTCCCATCCAGTCGAGGGCGCCGCGCTGGGCGGTGGTGGAGCAGTTGGCGTACATCCAGTCCATGCCCTTGGCCGCGAAGAGCGGCATGAGGGACTGGGTGAGCTCCTCGACGGTCTCGTTGAAGGCCTCGCTCGGCGAATGGCCGTTCTCGCGGAGGACCTCATACTGTGCGGAAAGCAGGCCTTGGATGGCGCCCATCAGCGAGCCGCGCTCGCCGGTGAGGTCGGAGGTCGCCTCGCGCTGGAAAGTGGTCTCAAAGAGATAGCCGGAACCGATGCCGATGCCGAGGGCGATGGCGTCGTTCAGGGCGTGTCCGGAGACATCCTGGTAGACTGCGTATGAAGAATTGATGCCGCGGCCCTCGAGATAGAGGGAAC